>CANFLJ010000125.1 GCA_947447815.1 Chitinophagaceae bacterium
ACATTTATACAACTTGTACCCACAGCAGTAGTAGCAGCATAAGTAGTAGCATAAGTACCTCCACTTACTACCGAAGCGGTTTCGTTATTTTGTAACCCTGCAATAGTATAACTACCAGCACCCGTAACCACCGTAGCTGCCGTACCATAATATACATTCTGATCAGCAACAGTAATCGTTAATGGCGCTTTGGCCACAGTAACAGCACCCGAAACATTGGAAGTTAAACTACCAAATCCGTTTGTTAATACACAATAATAATACGATGTGCCAAGGGTAGTTGTAGAGGGGCTATAACTAGCGTTTGTTGCACCACTAATCAGCGTCCCTCCGGTATTAGTAGCCGTAGCACTCTTATACCACTGATACCCGGTAATATTACCTGAAGCAGCTACCAACAAGGTAGTTGAGGCCCCATAAAAAAGGTTCTGTGTTACAGCAGAAGGCTGCTGACTGACAAAATTGACAAAGTAATTGCTTTGATTGTTTGTAACAGTTGCATTATCCGCAGTAGCTAACACCGTATTCAACGTTACATATTCGCTTACCCAACCTATTAAACTGGTTAATTTATCCTGTCTGGTACCTATAAATATAGGTTGTCCCCCATCTGCATAGCTGCTACTGGCATACGTTACACTACCATTCGCTACCCCACCTACATAGCCTGCAGCACTGGTGGTATTACCCGTAAATACCCATTGCGCAAACCCAGTACTAGCATCTATAGGCTTCGTCATACCGTAGGCAGGCCATGAAGTAGTTCCATTACCCACCATTCCACCACCACTGAAATTATTCCAGGGTGCTGGGATATTATAATTTGTTTTACCCCCAAAATCCGGATAGGTTGTATTGGTTTGCACGCCCGCACAAATGGCTAAGCTAAAGGCACTTGCGTATCCCGTAAAGGCTGCTGTGGCCAGATAGGTAGAGTTGAAATATAAGGTGGGTACATTGTTTTTTCTGTATATCACGCCTGCAGCCACTATCTGTGGTTGCAATGTAGTAGTTGCCTGTGTTGCATTTCGGGCATTGCCACTCTGATCGTACCAGGTACTTACAAAACCATTTCCGCTACCTACAAAGGTTTTCAGGGCAGCCGTATCCAGATCACCATTAATGGTAAACCCAATATTAGTGCTAGTATTATCGCTGCTCCTACGCACCTGTACAGCACTACCACTGTAGTTGGCACTAAGTTTTCGCAAAGAAAATGAAGCCGGACTGGCATAAGCACTGGTCAGCCCAACCTTATCCAGCGTATTCTGCGCTTTTACAGTGGTCAAAAAACTGCAGATACACAGTATCAAAGCAGTAAGTACTAATCTTGTTGTAGGTAAGAAACACTTTTTCATCACTATTATTTAATTTTTTTACACCCTCCAGAACATATCCCGAAGAGTTTCCTAATTATTGAGATTTGAAAAAGCAAAAAATCACAATTACCTACAAATAAATGTGCTGAAAATCCCCAAAAATGGTATGAAACTATTTTTGGAGTGTAAAATGATACACAAAAATCTGATTTTTGAATACATCAATCATTTAAACACAAGATTTGGATAAAAAGAGGATAGGACTAAAGGAAAAATTAAGTTTAATTTATTTATGAATTAATTAACTGAAATTACGTAAGTATACCAACAATATACATCTGCTAAATAAACAATTCAGTTTTTATTCATTGAGCGATGTATTATACAGCCGCTGTTCTCTGAGTGCGCTGTATTTGTATTATATTCATTATCAAATTATCAAATTATCTAATCATCAAATTAATTTATTCTCTGCTTAATTATAGTCCCTATTGGAGCTTTCAACCCTTGATTCGCACAACTTCTTCAATAAAACATCCCTATTGCTTTTTCCTATTGCCAACTCTACAGCATGAATAAATACCGAATTAGTCTTTATCTCTTGCAGATGTTGATGATTTACAATATGATAACGACTTATTTTAGAAAACTGATGCACAGGTAATAGTTCCAGAATTTCAGCCATCGATTTTCTTACAAGATCTTCTGTTCCATCCTGCTTAAATATTTTGATATAATTGTGGCAGGTTTCTAAATACAAAATCTCAGTAAAGAATATCTTTCGGTACTGATATCCAACTTTAATAAAAAGATGATCAGATTGATGAAGTGTATCCTTACTGGCCATTTCATAATTACTCATCGCAATTTCAATACTCGAAAAAAGTCCGGTTTGTGTAAATGGTTTTACCATAAAGGCAAGAGGCTTTACATGCTTAGCCTTTTGTATGGTAGCTGCATCAGAGTTGGCAGTCAGAAATATAAAAGGAATTTTATATTCCTTTAAAATTATTGCAGCAAGATCAATACCATTTTTCTTGGTGCCCAGTTTAATATCCAGTAGCAACAAATCCGGCTTCTCTGCATCGATCGCTTTGATGGCATCATCAAAAGAAAAAGCCATAAAAAGCACCTCATATTCCAGTCGATTCAAGTATAGGGAAATAGTTTCCGCTATAATCATTTCATCTTCCACTATTCCAATCTTAAGTACTCCCATAATAATTAATTTTACTTGTTTTTAAAAACAATGGTAATCTCAGCCCCCACATCATAACGGTAGTTAGCTGTACCATGTAGCTGTGCCGACAACCCTTTTATTAATTTCAACCCTAGCGAATTGGCTGTATTAAAATCCGTCCCGCCCTTTATGCCAGGCCCATTATCTTTATACAACAATCTATAATAGCCATCCTGCAAAATAGTCAAACTAATACACACTATATTTTGGCTATTATTCCTAGGCAGATATTTATAGGCATTCGTTACTAACTCATTCACTATTAACCCCAAAGGAACTGCTGTATCTATATCCAACAATACTTCTTCCTCTCCTAGGTCAAATCTAATAAACTGATTCCCATTCGCAAAAAGTTCAGCTACCTTACTCACCATGTCCTTAATAAATATATTAAAACAAATTCGCTCCAGGCTTTCATGTTGATAAAGGTTTTCATGTATCAGTGCAATGCTGTTTACCCTACTCTGCCCTTCATGAATGGCATTTTTTATAAAATCATTATCTACAGTAGCTCCCTGCAACTGAAGCAAACCCGATATTACCTGCAAATTGTTCTTTACTCTGTGATGAATTTCCGCCAGTAATAAATCCTTATCTCCCAAAGCTTTTTGTAAATCCTTCGTTCTATTCAGTACCGCATTCTCCAGAAAAATCTTATCCGATGCTAATTTTCTTGTTCTGTAATAATAGAATAAAAAAAATAGGCACATGGTCAATATAATACATCCAGCTAAAAACCACCATCTAAGATATATTGCCTTTAAAACTGAAATAGGAATAGTAATTTCATTTTTATTCCATTGCCCATTTTCTAGTGTAGCTTTTATTCTTAAAGTATACTCCCCTGCAGGTAACCCACTGATTCTTAACGAGCCTTCTTCCAGATAGGTCCAGGCTGAATCAAACCCCTCTATCCGGTAGGCATAAGGATGTATTCTTTGTTGATAGTCTAGCAAAGCAAAATCTACCGACAAAAACTTATCCCCCGCCTCCATCACTATTTTTTGCTGCTGTTTAAATTCAGGCAGACAGTCTTTCAACCGATTACCTCCTGCCCAGAATTTTGATAAACTGATTAATCTAAAAGGGATAATCAAAGACGCTATTTCCTTGTTAATAGCCTTTGGCGTAAAAGCATTTACCCCATTCATACTCCCAAAATACAAATCACCATTCTTTGCTTTAAAAGAAGAAACCCTATTAAATTCATTCGCCGACAACCCGTCTTTACTGGTAAAAACCAGACAGGTATTTTGATATGTATCAAATCTTACCAGACCATTATAAGTCCCTATCCAAAGGTAGCCATCATCGTCCTGTTCTATCCGATATAAAATAGAGGAAGGAAAACCATCAATCAACGAAAATTGTTGTATATTTTTACCATGGGTAGTCACAGGTTCATTCCACTTCCATTTATACAATCCTGCACCACCAGTGGCTATCCAACATACTCCAAGTTTGTCTTCCAGTAAATCGTAGATAGTATCAATAGAAACATATTTACTTTTATTGGCGGTCTCTTTTCCGTAATAATCTACTATGCGCATTCGATTATCTATAACGTAAATTCCATTCTCCGCTACCGCTATTATTCCTTTAAAAGGAGACCTCAGTATTCTATATACATTTTTTACCCTTGGTATATCAATTGATCCATAAAGTAATTGTTCCGTTCTACCAGTCTTAGCATCATAGCTATAAATACCATTTCTTCTTCCCAAAAGTAATTTATTGTCTGTTATTTTAAACAACGACCATATTTCAGTTCCAGCTATGGTATCCACTTTCTTTAAAGATTGGGAACTTGGCAAATACTTCAATAGAATATCAGCTCCAATATACAGTCCATCCTGATCGGGTAACATGGCAAAAAACAAACCATTATTTCCTTTTATCAACGTTTCTTTTTGCCTACTCCTTATCAGCATATCAGTACTAACGTTTGCATAAAGACAAGTATCACCCCTTTCCCCTTCCGATAGATAAATACCCCTTGTCTGATTAGCAGCAGTATGCAAACTTTTAGTAGAATGCTCAAAACAATGTGTAAAATGATTCTGTTTATTAGTTAACTCCATTACCCCTATAGAGCTGCATATCCATAGGTTTCCCAAACGGTCTACATAATTTTTGTTAATCCCAAACTCAAAAAAACCTTTCAATTCATCAGCCGTGTACAAGAGTCGGAATATTTGATCTTTGCTAATATAAATTCCACCATTTTCATTCTCAAACAATGATGAAGATTCATTTACACATACATTTATCCTATATTGTGTTAAATCAATAAATCCTGTATTAACTTTATTACTTTCTGTAGGCAAATTAGTAAACCATTGATTTATTTGATTCAAACTTCTTAAATAATCTTTTCGCTGATCCTTATTAAGGTCTTTAACAAACATAGAGGGTTGATCATAATAAAAAAAAGCCGTATCCTCAGTTACCAGATACTTCCTGTTCAATGGAAGATTAATAGAAGCTTTATTTTTCCTGAATATACTCATCTTCCCCAACACCTCATATATATGGTGTGGAGTATGATCATATTGGGCATAATCTTTAAATTGATACTTTTTCTCAAATCCTTTTTCTGAGTTATATTTCCACCAAACAACAGGCCTTTTGGTCAATATATTTAGTTCGCTTGTTTCATCATTTGAAATCCAGTATATATCATATACGTTAAACGGAATTTTTGGATACACTTTACTAAACGATTTCAATTCATACGTTTTCAAATCAAGCACCTGAATTCTTTTATCAATACCAGTAGTAAAAAGCTCCTCATTACACCTATAAATAATAATTAAATTATTCTGATCATCAATAGCTAATTGCACAATAAAATTGCTACTCAATCCAGTATTAGTAGAATTATATAATGTAAATTTTTTACCATCATATCTATTCAGTCCATTGCTGGTTCCAAACCACATAAAACCATCCTTATCCTGCACCGTACATAAAACTTCACGGGCAGCTAATCCATCTTCCACAGATAGTAACCGCTTGGTAATAATATCACTTTCCTTATGCTGAGCATTAGCATAAATAGTAGCAATAAAACAATAAAACACCAACAAAACCTGAATGAATCGTTGCATACTAAAGGAATTGGTGTATAATTAAATTATTCAAAATATTCTTTTTGTAATACAAATAAATACTCGATAGTTTAACTTCTTAATAAAGTATAATTAATTGAAATTAATAGGCAATTTATTTATATTTAATGCCACAATTTAGCAATTTATTGTTTTCGCCATAAATATTTTACCACCCATTTACATTTCCTTTTTCCCTGGTAGTTGATATCTCCCCCACACCAGGTTTTGTATTCATTATCACATCATCACATCATCACATCTGCTAATTGTATTACTCCCGTCACTGCGCGCGAATCAAAGCAGTCTGAACCATAAAAAAAGAGCCTTCGAATTTCTCCGAAAGCTCTTGCATTTGCAAATTGTATTTTTAATTGGCTGTTTGAATTCTTTAGTTTTTCTTTTTCTAGTCTTTATTTTTTGTTCTACTATTCCCTATCCAATGAAACAGAATTTTTTCAAGTGGTTGGTGTCTCACCAAC
>CANFLJ010000126.1 GCA_947447815.1 Chitinophagaceae bacterium
GCAAGAGCACATGGGGTATACTTGTTGAAACTGGAAGGTTTAAATGGTGAAAGTTACAACTCCACTAAGCTGGTGATAGTAAGATAATTATAATGGGGTTTTAATCGTTCATAATCGGGGTATCGCTTTAAAAAAGAGATGCCCCGATTATTTTTTATTGGAACGGTTTGGTGGTTCTGTTTCTACCAACTTATATTAGCACTTTATTTCTACGTTATGAATACGAACATTAAAGCCTTTTTTTTATTGTTATTTTCTTTTATGTTGATCAGTAATTGCAGCATTGCCCAAAAGGATACAACTAAAAACAATCAGGATGCTCGTATCACGACTCACCCCGAAATTTCGGGGCTCACGACTCACGATGCGTTTACTCAAACTCCACATACACCTTATCCATATGATACAGTAGAAGTAGAATACGATAATGCAGATAAAACAGTACATCTTGCTGGTACGCTTACTTATCCTAAAACTGGGGGACCTTTTATGACCATTGTAATGATTACCGGTAGTGGGCAACAAGACAGAGATGAAAGTATACTGGGACATAAACCATTTGCGGTAATTGCTGATTATCTTACCCGCAATGGATATGCAGTATTAAGGGTAGACGATAGAGGCAAAGGGAAAAGTAAAGGGGATATTTACAAGGCTACCAGTATGGATTTTGCCAATGATGTAATAACCAGTGTAAGATTTGCTGCCGGACTGAAACAGGTAGATAAAAATAAAATTGGATTAATGGGGCACAGCGAGGGTGGCTTTATTGCTCCAATAGTATATGCAAACTGCCCCGAAATAGCCTTTATTGTTTCTTTAGCGGGAACGGGTGTTTCTGGTGCTGATATATTATTCAAACAACAGACCGACCCCGTAAAAGGATTGGTATCTGATGCTGCTTTAACAGCTTATGAAAAACTAACAGCAGGCACCTTAAACCTTATTAAAGAGCATGAAACAATGAAGGATTCTGCTTTACTGGCTATGATTAGAAATCATTTTGCTGAATGGAAGAAAGGTTATAGCGATTCTGTATTGATAGCATTGAATGCTAAAACTGCCACACCGGAACAATATGGCTTTCAGATAATGACCGAATTGAAACCCTGGTTTCGTTACTTTATAGCTACCGATCCTGCGCTTTACTGGTCCAAGGTGCATTGCCCGGTATTGGTATTGAATGGCGAAAAAGACATTCAGGTATATGCTACACAGAATACAACGGCTATTGCTGCTGCGCTGGATAAAGCAGGCAATAAAAACTATACCGTAAATATATTCCCTGGACTAAACCATTTGTTTCAGCATTGTACCAAATGTACCGTACAGGAATATGCAAAATTGACGGAGACATTCTCTCCTGAAGTATTGAGCTTTATTAAGGACTGGTTGGGAAAGAAAGTGAAATAGGGTAGTGGTATTTGCTATTTCAGCAGGGCCTTTAGACGGTAGTGGCACTAAAAGATCTATGAATTAAAACCTTTTCTCGCAGCTAATATAAAACTGCTTTTTAGCGTACGTGCTATTTTGGAGGTTTCTTTTATACGGGTCAACCTGAATTGATATTAAGTGAACTTATCAAGCAGGTTCATGTATTTGAATTATTACATTTTCTTTTGTTTTACTATTTGTACGCAATTTTTGTTTCTCTTTATTAGATTTAATAAATGCACTAATAAGAAGTTCTTCTTCTTTTGTAAGCGGTTCTTGTCCTCCAATAAAATCAACGTCAAGTTTTTTATTTTTATTTTTCATTTGAAAAGTATTTAGTGATGAGTTTTAATGCTGCTTTTGTGTCAATAATCATAATACGTCCACCAACATGCATCGCACCTAATGTGTCAATATAATGTTGAACAAGTTGTGATTTAGAAAAGAATGAAACATTTCCTTCATGCCCTCTTTGAAATTAAAGTTTGCATGCAAAAGCTACTAAATTTCCTGGAACACCTTCATAGACTTTTGTTTTACCTTTGTTGAAAGCTGAACTTTCAAGAAGGTGCATATAAACATGGTCTGATTTTACTTCTAAACTAATCAACCCTTGAATAACAGTTTGATTATTTACAATTGTCAATTTGTATAAATCTCGTTGAGGTTGTTTGCATTCAAACTTCCAATCAAATTGCCAACTATTCTTTTTAATAACATTCTTTAGGTCAGGATTTGAAATTAATGTAATGTCAGTTGCAAAACTATCACCTGACACAACGTTCTGTATTGAGTTGGTCAGTTTGTCAACTATAAAATCTAGTGCAATATTTTGTTTCTTTTTCACTTAGCAAATATAATGAAAATGAGACCATTTTCGAAAGTGCATTATGGAAGTGGGGGGCGCTCAGAATATTGGTATGCTGTTCTGTGAACGTGATTCTCTCTCTTATTTATAAACACTGAAACTAACAAAAAATAGCAATATGCTGCAATATATTACTTGACAGGCTAAGCCATTTCCGAATTACATGCCCATTATTGGTAAGATGTTCTGAGATGGAGAAAACGGTTGAATTTCATTTGACTATCAGATTACAAAGTTGACAGAGTATGTTCAACAAAGTGTGCTGAACAGATATTTTGAATATTAGGAAGAAGCTGGAGGGAGAATGTAATACAAGTTACATGTTTCGTCAGTATAGGAATCAAATTAGAGAAAACAGATAATAATTGACCTGTTTTTTTAATTACTTTCCCAATAGTGCTGAATGTTTTCAAAATTGTCCTGTGTGAAATTGGAAACTTTTTCTTGACATATTTAATCTCTATGGGTTCAATTCCCCGAAGCTCTGCTTCGAGTAAACTAAACAGATGTATTTCATACCTCGTTAGCTCTGCTGCGAGGTAGTTGATTTTCATTATCCAAATTATAAACTGTTAGTATTTTGTAATTTATTTGCTGCTAGAATTATAACAAATACTATAAATTTTTGATTAACAATGAAAATTGACGACTTAAAGCTCACCCAACTCAATTACAAAGAATTAGAAATACTAATATCTTGGGCTAAAGAAGAAGGTTGGGATCCTGGATTAAATGATGCTGAAATCTTTTGGAAAACTGACCCAAATGGATTCTATGGATATTTTAACAATCAAGAACTAATAGCAGGAGGTGCTATTGTATCTTATAATGGAGAATTTGGGTTCATGGGTCTTTTTATTGTTTCCCCCCAATACAGACAGTTAGGAATAGGACGTAAACTTTGGCATCAAAGAAGGGACAAATTACTCTCCCGAATTAATAAAGATGCTTCTATCGGATTAGATGGTGTAGTAGCGATGCAACCCTTTTATAATAAAGGAGGTTTTGACATTGCATTTAGAGATGAGCGTCATGAAAAGTTGGGCGCAAAATTTACAGTAGACCATCACATCTCCAATATTACCGAATCAGACACAGATGATATTTTAAAATATGATGCCACATGTTTTGGATTTAGTCGTCCACAATTTCTAATACCATGGTTAAAACAACCTTCTGGATTTAGTTTTAAATATTCCATAAATAGCTTAACAAAGGGGTATGCTGTAATGAGAAAAACATGGAAAGGTTATAAAATCTGCCCGCTTTTTGCTGATGACTTATTCATTGCAGAAGAACTATATAAAGCTTGCTTAAATGAAGTACCCAACGAATTGGTATACATGGACATTCCGATGAATAACAAGTTAAGTATTGATTTGGCAAGAAAGTATCAAACAACTTATATTTTTGAATGTGCCAGAATGTACTTAAACCATATACCATCTATTCCTTATGAAAAAATATTTGGCATTACCACTTTTGAATTAGGATAAAAAGTTATGTAAATTTTTCTTCCTGCATTTTAAAAGAAATACTATATTAATAAATTAAGATGCCAGGTGTAGTACATAGCTAACATTAAGAAAAAATTGTGCCGTTATTTAGAAAATTATAATATTGCAAAAAAATAATTATGGACCGGTTAAAATCATTAGATCCACCGCACAAAGGACTCAGAAATATTTTGTCTCAGTTTTCGTTAATGGCAGGCAATACAAATTATAAAAGTAAATCTGAAATTGAAGAACTTAAATCTTTAGGGGCAGATTTATTTCTTTTACTTCAAAACCATGCCAAAAATGAAGACACTTATATTTTGGCACCTCTGAAAGAAAAATATTCCAAAGAGACAACTTACGTTGAAAAAGTGCATTCCACCCTTGATCAGATGGAATTAAAATTAAAAAACAAACTAGACTCTTTTGATGGTAATCAATCTGACGAGGTAGGACATGATTTTTATTTGTCATTTACAGAATTTCATGCTGAATTTTTAAAACAGATAGCTGACGAAGACAGAAATCTTGAAGTAGATATGCAAACAGCATTTACTGATGAAGAATTAGTTCAACATCAAGTTGCTATCATGAAAAATATGGACTTCTCTGTATTGCTTTTATGGTTTAAATATATAGTACCCGCCAGAAGGATAGCAGAAAATGTACAAGTATTAACTGCTTTCAAAAGTGCAGGAGCTGAAGCATTTGAAGCAGTGCTTGAAGTAATTAAACCACAACTTAGCCAAGAACGTTATAATTTGATTATTAGTCAAGTAAAATAATTTAAGATAATATCTTTATATTATTTGAGTTACTAATTACACAATCCATTTTAAGAAATTGGAATGTTTTAGTATGCTCTTACAAAAAAGTGGCCGTCAAAAAGTGAAGCAATTTTACAGTTGATTGATACTCCTAATGGCGATTTGATCAGTATAGAAAATGGTGAGTACCTTTTTGCTTAAAGCATGATATATATACCTTGTTTAAACATTTACATTTAATTACAACACTTTGTAATACTTTTTACTCTACTATCAATTTCTGAGTAGAAATGTCTCCATTTAAGAATATAGCCTTAACGAAATAAACTCCGGATTTAAACCTATCCAGATTTACTACTACATTATTTATAGCACCTTTTATATCTTTTTGGAGAAGGAGATATCCAAATTGATCAACCACCTGAATGGCTGTAGCATTATTAATTGTTACTTTACAATGATGCTTTGCTGGGTTGGGGCTAATTATTATTTCATTATTGATAGTTAGGCATTCCAATAATACAGTATTGCTAAAACTTATAGACCCATTTGGATCCTCTATTTTCATCCTATAAAAAACATTCGTTTTGGTTGCCAGGGTATGGTAGAATATAATTTGATTAGAAGTAACACCAGTGTTTTTTTGTGTAGCAATATCTTTCCAATCGCTACCGGCTAAACTATATTGAGCAGTGTAAGATGCATTCTTATCCAGATTATTGCAAAAGAGCGTTATTGCATTCACATTATCTTGTATTCTATTAACGGATAGTTTATCATTGTTTACAGCTAAGGCACTGCAAGTATTAGGCAGCCCCATTATTCTCAACATAAACATCTTAGACTTTTGAATTATATCTTCCCAATATGTAGTAGGACCACTCAAAGCAAAACTACCATTAGTAGTTCCCCAATATTCATGCGATTGTCCTGTAGCAGGATAATATTCATGATAAACATTGGTGTTATTTAATTTTTGATTAATAATGTTCGATCCACTGGTTATTGGTAAGGTAGAAACCCCAAAAGGGTGGCCAGCATTGATAGGCACGTATGCATCGCTGGTACCATGAAACATAATAGCAGGTATATTATTTGTATTATTTATCCAAGCAGTATCGCCTATTGCACCCCAACAAGAAATGATACCCGCAATTGATTCGTTGTGGTTGGCCGTGATAATACCACTGCAATTTTTACAACCCAGATTAGGAGTTGTAGTAATACTGGCAGGTTTTTCTGCATCATCCAAATAGGCCAGATTTAATGCCATAAAAGAGCCTGCACTACTACCCCAGAAAAATATTCGGGAAGTATCAATTTTATAAGTGACAGCATTTTGTTTAAAATAACGGACTGCACTGCTGGCATCCTGCGTAGCTCGCCATACCGCCCTTTCTGCACTATTGCTATTGAATGTATTGAAATTCTGGCGATAATTGATAGTAGCAGTTACGTAGCCACATTTAGCAAAGGAATCACACAATGCCTGCATATCGCTATTATCCTTGCTACCAGTAAGAAAACCGCCCGAATGGGCAAAAATAATTAATGGTCTGACTTGTGCA
>CANFLJ010000127.1 GCA_947447815.1 Chitinophagaceae bacterium
AACTGGGAGAAACATCTTCCAAAGATGTACGACTTCTGGGAGAATATTTTGTTTCAAACAGGCAGCTATAGTGGTCGGCCTTTTCCAGTTCATCTTCAGGTAAATGAAAAACAAAAACTCGGAGATGCTGAGTTCAACAGATGGATGCAGGTTTTTATAGATACCGTTAATAGTTTATATCAAGGACCAAATGCTACTACTTTAAAGCAAAAGGCAATGAATATTCAGGTAATATGGAAAACTAAATTCAACTATATTAATAACACGGCCGCCCCCCATATTATTCAATTATAAAGGTCATTTAGTTCAACAAAATAATAATCATTAAAGCTTATTAAACGACTTAATCGTTGCTGTATATATTTGCATCCTGAAAATGCAATTATGACTCCATCACAAAACGGTTATTTTTTCCCTGCCGAATGGCATCCACATAAAGCTACCTGGCTTAGCTGGCCTCATAAAGAAGAAAGCTGGCCTGGCAAAATAGAGAGTATTTATACTCCTTATGCTACTTTTATAAAGACTGTTGCAGAAGGTGAAGATGTTTGTATAAACGTACTAGACACTGCTATGCAGAATGTTGCTGCTCATCATTTATTAATGGTGGGTGCTGATATGGATCGTATACATTTTTACCTGCACCCAACCAATGATGCGTGGTGCAGAGATCATGGTCCAGCTTTTTTAATTAACCCCGGAAGCGATGTTCCAAAAATGATTGTGGACTGGGGCTATAATGCTTGGGGAAACAAGTATCCTCCTTTTGACTTGGATGATGTTATCCCTACATTAATTGCCAATAAACTAAACATTCCTGTTGTTCATCCGGGAATCGTAATGGAAGGTGGTTCTGTTGAGTTTAATGGCAATGGAACCATTCTTACTTCTACTGCATGCCTATTGAATCCAAACCGTAACCCTCATCTGAATCAAGGTCAGATAGAACAATATCTGTACGACTACTATGGAGCTAAACAAATACTTTGGGTAGATGAAGGAATAGTGGGCGATGATACTGATGGACACGTAGATGATACTGTTCGTTTTGTAAATGAAGATACAGTTGTAACTGTTGTAGAAACGAACAAGCAAGATGATAACTACGAGCTATTACAACATAACCTGAAGCAGTTAAAACAAATGAGATTGCTCAATGGAAAGCAGTTAAATATTGTAGAATTACCAATGCCATCTCCAGTTATCTGGGAAGAACAAAGGCTACCTGCATCTTACGCTAACTTTTATATCTCCAACGCAGCAGTAGTAGTACCAACCTACAGAGATAAAAATGATGAAGTTGCTTTATCTATATTATCTTCTTTATTTAAAGACAGAAAAGTAGTTGGCATTGATTCCACCGATGTTATCTGGGGCTTAGGAAGCTGGCATTGTCTTAGCCAACAGGAACCTTTGGTGTAATAACATTTATTAATGGTTGGAATGGTGCTTATTTTTACTTTTTGTTTTTTACTTTTTACTTTTATTTTATGAACTCTTCTTCTGTAATAGCCGGTTGTATGAGATGGGGCATCTGGGGCGCACAGTTTTCTACACAGGAATATGCCACACTTATCCAGCAATGTATTGAAAATGGCATCACTACTTTCGATCATGCCGACATCTATGGTCATTACACCACAGAAGCAGAATTTGGAAAGGCTTTATCATTGAATACTAGCTTAAGAAAAAACATTCAGTTAATTACTAAATGTGGCATTAATCTGGTAACAGAGAACAGACCTCTTCATTCTATTAAATCATATAATACTTCTGCAAAGCATATTATAAATTCAGTGGAACAATCACTGAAGAATTTTAATACAGACTATATCGATTGTTTATTGATTCACAGACCCGATCCTTTGATGAATGCTGAAGAAGTTGCCAAAACAATAGATACATTAATCCAATCTGGTAAGGTGCTGGAGTTTGGAGTATCCAACTTTTTGCCTTATCAGTCAGCTTTATTGCAAAAGCATATTAAGTTATCTTATAATCAGATAGAGCTTTCCTTAACTCATACTGCTTCTATTACTAATGGCAGTCTGGAATTTGCTCAACAACATGGTTCAGACATAATGATATGGTCTCCATTGGGACAAGGTATTTTTGCAGGAGATCATCCTAAGAAAGATGACTTATTAAATGCTTTTAACTTAATGGCAAAGAAGTATAATTGTGAAGCTTCACAAATTCCAATTGCCTGGTTAAATCAATTGCCATATAAACTGACACCAGTTATTGGTAGTAAACAAATAAATAGAATTATTGAAGCAAAAGATGCTTTGAATATTGCATTGGACCGCGAAGACTGGTATCTTTTACTGGAAAAAGCAACAGGAAAAGAAGTAGCCTAATCCTTCCGTCATTTTGACAGAATACACTATTAACTTAATAATAGCCGTACAACCTTTTCTTTTTCAATCTGAAAATGCTTTTCTACCGATTATCCATTTATTCTGACAAAAGGAACTGACAAAATGCCACATTATGATTTGTTGCACTTACTTTGCATCATATTTCGACAACATAAAAAATAAATAAATTAAACAAAACAGTATGAGTACTAAAAATTTAACCTTGATTGGTATCGTAGCCTTTATCCTATTATTAGGAGGTTGTGGTTGTAACGGATATAATAGCCTGGTAAAGCTGGATGAAGGTGTAGGTAATGCTTGGGCTAATGTTCAAAGCGATTATCAACGTCGTGCCGATCTTATTCCAAACTTAGTTAATACCGTAAAAGGAGAAGCTAACTTCGAAAAATCTACTTTGACCGATGTTATTGCTGCAAGAGCATCTGCTACACAGATTAAAATAGATCCTAAAGATCTTACACCAGAGAAATTGCAACAATTCCAACAAGCACAAGGTCAAATATCTCAGGCTTTAGGAAGATTGATGATGGTGAGCGAAAAATATCCTGAGCTTCGTGCCAATGATGCATTCAGAGGCTTACAAGCACAACTGGAAGGTACCGAAAACAGAATTAAAGTTTCTCGTAACGACTTTAATACCGCAGTAAAGGATTATAACATTAGCGCAAGAACATTCCCTAACAACATTTTTGCAGGTATGTTTGGATTCAAAGCTAAAGAACCTTTCAAAGCGGAAGCAGGTAGCGAAAAAGCTCCTGAAGTAAAATTCTAATGACCATTTTATAACAGTCAATATGTTTTCTATCTTTAAAAAGAAACCTCAGGACTTCTTTTCTCAAAAAGAAAAGGATCAGATTACAGAAGCTATCAGGATGGCTGAAATGCAAACAAGCGGGGAAGTACGTGTATTTATCGAAAATACTTGTAAAACGTCGAATGCATTGGACCACGCTAAAGCTTTGTTTTCCGAATTGAAGATGGAAGCCACTCAGGAAAGAAATGCTGTCCTGATTTATGTGGCTATTAAAGATAGAAAACTAGCTGTATATGGCGATAAAGGCATACATGAAAAGCTGGGCGATGATTACTGGAATGATTCTGTAAAGAATATGATTTCTCACTTCACTGGCAACAATTATGCTAAGGGAATAGAAGATATGATTATATCTATTGGTTATGCCCTTAAACAACTTTTCCCTTACAATGCTGATACCGATACCAATGAGCTGTCAGATGAAATAGTTTTTGGAAAATAACTTATGAAAAAACAACTATTCATTCTACTGTTTTCTTTTTTGTGTATCTGCAATGCATTTGCTCAAAAGATAATTCCTAAACCTAATCCTGCTCGGTTAGTAGTTGATAATGCTTCCTTACTTTCCCCTGCTGAGGCAGAAACACTGGAGCGTAGACTGGTTGCTTTGGATGATAGCACTTCCAATCAAATTGCTGTTGTAATTGTAAAAACATTAAATGATCGACCCATTGAGGATGTTGCAGTAAATACTTTCCGTGATTGGGGTATTGGCAACAAGAAGACCAACAACGGTGTTCTTTTACTAATTGCAGTAGACGACAGAAAAGTAAGAATTGAAGTTGGTTATGGTCTGGAAGGTGCAATTCCCGACATTACTTCAAGCGATATTATCAGTAAAGACATAAAGCCTGCTTTTAAACAAAAGGATTATTACGGTGGTATCGTAAAAGCTACAGAAGACATCAGCAAAGCCGCATCTGGAGAGTATCATGTACAACGTGCCAGCAAATCAAGAGGAGGTGGTGCCGGCAACATTTTCAAATTCGTTTTCATTGTATTCATTGTTATTATTATCCTTGCTTCTCGTGGTGGAAGAAATGGCGGAGGAGGTGGAAGTGGTTTGATGATGCTTCCTTTTCTGATGGGAGGTGGCGGCAGTAGCAACTGGGATAGCGGAAGTTCGGGCGGTGGCGACTTTGGTGGCTTCGGTGGAGGTAGCTCTGGAGGCGGAGGTGCAAGCGGAGACTGGTAATATTAAATGTATTAGGGTCCTTACTCCTGTTTACTAACTCCTTTATCCTTAATTTACTTTTATAATATTAACCGGACAGGCTTTTGCAGCTTCCAGGTTTTCAGATATTTCATGAGAAGGAATTTTGGCTATCCAGAATTCCTTCTTTTCTATTGCACCTATCAAGGTACTCTTGCCATCCTTCTTGCTCATACGCCATCTATCGGGCGCAATCTCGGCACAGTAGTTGCATCCTATACATTTCTTGCGTTGATGTATCACAGTGACCATTACCATGAAGCAATTGCATTTGGGTTAATAGTATTTACCAAAGGCGCAACATTTTCCGACTCTACTATCTTGTATAATTTATCAGAAGTACGAACAGGCAAGTCTAATGGGAACGCACAAAAGTCTCCTTTTACAGCAGTATCCTTCTCCCCTTCTTCGTTTACGTGCATCGAAGTAATTACTGTTTCAGTTACACCACTTTTGTTGCTGATTACCATTACTCTATCCCCCTTACTTACACCATAGGCTTCTATCAGGAATTCTGCAATACCACTTTTAGAAAAGTAATTATTCCCTTTACCTATATATATCTTTTTAGTAGTGGCTTTACTGCCCGATGCATCCGTCCATTCGCCCAGTTCCTGTCCAAGATAGTATCCTCCCCAGAATCCTCTGTTATATACTTCCTCCATTCGGGCCATCCATACAGCAGTCTTCTCTTTTGTAAGGGTGCCGTCATAATAACTATCTATTGCCTCTCTATAACAGGTGGTAACTGTTTTTACATATTCCGGAGCACGACCTCTTCCTTCCAGTTTGAGGATAGATACACCTGTTTCTATCAATCTATCTATAAATGGCAAAGTACATAAGTCCTTTGGCGACATAATATATTCGTTATCCAGTTCCAGTTCGTGCCCATCTTCTATATCTACTACTTTATATTTCCTTCTGCAATTCTGAACGCAAGCACCTCTGTTGGCAGAAGCGTTTGTTGTATGAAGGCTCAGATAACATTTACCCGATACGGCCATACACAATGCCCCATGTGCAAAAACTTCAATCTTTACCAGGTTACCCGATGGGCCAGTAATATTTTCTTTTTCAATAGTATTACAGATATTTTTCATCTGTTGCAGACTTAGCTCTCTAGATAGTACCATTACATCTGCAAAAGAGGAATAGAACTCTACAGTCTCGCTATTAGTAACATTTGCCTGGGTAGAAATATGTACAGCAACTTTATTTTTCTTGGCTATTTGCATTACGGCATGGTCGGCAGCTATTACTGCATCTATGCCCGATCTAGAAGCTTCCTCCACAATATTCCTCATTAATGTTATATCGTGATCGTATATAATAGTATTAAGGGTAATATAGGATTTAATGCCATTTTCTTTACATATTCGGGCAATCTCTGGCAAATCTTCCAGGGTAAAGTTCATGGTAGCACGAGCTCTCATATTTAATTGCTCTATTCCGAAATATACCGAGTCTGCCCCACCTTGAATAGCCGCCATCAGGGATTCAAAATTGCCCGCAGGAGCCATTAATTCTACTTTGCCTTTCATTATTCCAATTATTTTAACCGTAAAAACAAGGCCGCAAATATATTTTATAAAATATCAATAACTTCAAACATGACGAATATCAGTTCATGGTCATTTCAACACCGATTCCTTTTTAGTTACTCGATATTAGC
>CANFLJ010000128.1 GCA_947447815.1 Chitinophagaceae bacterium
AAGGACAATAAACATCTGGCTACCAACTCGTCGGCAATAGAACAGGATGCCTATGTAAGATCGGCGGATTGCGAATACATGATGAAGCAATATAAAGATGCGTTGAAAAAGTATGACAACATCATTGCTTTGGGGCTGAGTGCTGCAGACTATGCTACCTACCAGAAAGCCATTATAGCGGGTGTTTACAATAAGGGTGGAGATAAGATTGCGATACTTCAATCGATACAAACCCGTTATCCTTTATCGTCTATGATAGCAGATGCTAATCTGGAAATAGCGGCAACTTATATTTCTACGGAAAGATATGATGAGGCTATTCCTTATTTAAACCTGGTACTGAAGGATAAGCGCAATACTGCGTTGCTACCTCAGGCATATCTGAGACTGGGTATTGTATATTTTAATCAGAAAAAATACACTGAGTCGTTAGCTACATTTAAAACGCTGGTAACAGGTTATCCAAATTCTGCTGAAAGCGATGAAGCAGTAGACTATATCAGAAACATATTTGTGGCAGACCAGAAACCGAACGAATTTGTATCTTTTATGAAGAACAACGGCAAATCGGTATCGTATAGCGAAGAAGATTCTATCACCTACAAATCGGCTATGTTGCGTTATGAAGCAAATGATTTTGCTGGTGCATTGAAAGGATACAAAGATTACCTGGCAAAGTTTGCAGAAGGAAGATATAACCTGGAAGCTAATTACTTTAGCGCTGAAATATCCATCCTAAACAAAGATGTGAATTCGGCTTATGGGTTTTATAAAGCGGTGGCTGCAAAAGCACCTAACAAGTTTGCCGAAAGAAGTGCTTTGCAAAGTGCCAGAATTTGCTACTTTGATCTAAAAGATTATACCAATGCGGCCGTATACTATTCTCAGGTAAAGGGATTGGCAAAGCAACAGGAAGACAGACTGGAAGCGATGAGAGGATTGCTGAGAAGTCAGTTTAAACTGAAGTTGTGGAAAGAGGCTTCGGCCAATGCTAAAGAATTGCTACAAGAAAAAACGGTATCTACCGAAGATAAAATATATGGCTACATGACACTGGGAAAAAGTACCCAAGCTGACTCCTTGCTGGATGAATCGATGATTGCCTACAAACAGGTAATTGCGACCGGCAAATCGGAGTTGAGTGCCGAAGCACAGTATCAGATTGCTTTCATTTTGTATACTCAGAACAAATTGAAAGAATCGGAAAAGGCAGCATTTGAGGTAATCAGAAAAACTGGCTCTTATGAATACTGGGTAACATCGAGTTATATTTTGCTGGGCGATATCTATTTTAAACAACATGATTTATTTAATGCAGAAGCTACCTTTAAGAGTATAGCTGAAAACGCAACGATAGAAGAA
This sequence comes from Chitinophagaceae bacterium, assembly GCA_947447815.1. GTDB lineage: Bacteria > Bacteroidota > Bacteroidia > Chitinophagales > Chitinophagaceae > CANFLJ01. The sequence goes on from CANFLJ010000128.1 coordinate 1,363, forward strand.
TTGAAGAAAGTAGCCCAAGCAAAACTTGCTGCAGTAACGGAAGAGAAAAATAAAGTGAATAAAGTAGAAACACCTTAACAAAGTAAAAAGTAAAAATCAAAAAGGAAAAAGAATACAAATATTGTTTCTGACCTTAGTTTGACTATTTTATAAATAATTGATTATTACAACCTATATAATATGAACTATATAAAAATAATTACTGGAATATTATCCTTGCTGATACTGACTACCAACAGTGTAGATGCACAAAAGAAGCATAAGAAAAAAGCCAGCACTACTAAGAGTAAGGCGGCTACCAGCACAAAAGGAAAGAAGAAAGGAAAGGCTGCTGCACCAAGGGTAAAACCATTGATACATGCTACCAAAGATGCGGCTAATGATGAAGCTCAGAACTATACTGAAGCGGAAACATCTACCACGGCCAAGATAAATCCGGAAGATACCCTGGAAACAAAGAGTGTATTTCTGTATTCTGCCTTCAAGCCCTCTTTAAAGGCTGCTGCCAAGATTAATTTCTATGCTGCAACACCTGTAATAGATACTACCAGAATACCGTTGACCTATCAGGTGCCTTCTCAGAATTTATTCTTTTCGTATCAGCCCGTTCCATTGAAGCCATTGGCTTTAAATACAGATTCTTCCTTGATATGGAATAATCATGCTTATGTAAAAGCAGGTTTCGGCAACTATTCCACTCCATTTTTAGAGGCAGTAGCTAATTTTGGTAATCCAAACGCTAAGGCGTATCAGGTAAGCTTACATCATGTGTCTTCTAAAGGAGATGAAGCTTTTCAGCAATACAGCAGAACTGGTGTAGCTGCAAATGGAACCTTTGCTGGAAAAAGAAATACCGAGATGAATGCTAAGATTTATTTTGACAACAACACGCAATATAAATATGGCATCAACAAGAAAGACACTTTTACAGAAGATCAGTTAAGACAGTCATTCAACAGTTTTGGTTTTGATGCATCGCTACACAACAAGGCTCCTAATAAGTATAATATTATATACAGTCCTGAATTGAAATTCAACTATTTCTCCGACAATAATCGCGCTAATGAAGTAAGTGGGCTTGCGAAGGTAAATCTGCAAAAAATAAATGATTTAATCACCTTGAACATGGGCTTTACGGCAGATATGTCGAGTTATAACTATCCAACAAGTGATACTTCTAAGGTTAATATTCAGAATGGTGTATACTATTTTGACCCTTATGTAGGTATCAGAGCAACTAAATTGACACTAAAACTAGGGATATTGCCTACCTGGGATAATCAATCGTTTTACTTTTTGCCTAATTTCACTGCAGACTATAAGTTGAATGACAAAAGAACTTTATTGCAGGCAGGATATGTAGGTCATATACATAAGAATACCTTCAGAAGCCTTGTAGAAACCAATCCATTTATTGATCATCCAACTGACCTGAATAATACGGTGGTAAAAGAATTTTATGTAGGATTTAAATCCAGTGCAGGTAAGCACCTGAATTATAGTGGCAGACTAGGCATAAAACAATGGCAGAATATAGCTTTATTTGTAAGCGACTCCGCTACCAGAAAACTGCAGAATTACTATGTAGTAAATGAATCGGAGCTACATGCTTTGCAGCTTCATGGAGAGATTAGTTATCAACTACAAGAAAAACTTTCGGTACTAGGTTCTATTACCTACAATCATTTTACCAAACAAAATGACTATGAGCAACCATTTGGATTAAGTCCATTAGAGCTAACGGGTAGTGCCAGATACTATATAATGAAAGATATATTGCTGAAAGGGGACCTATTTTATAATGATGGAACCTACTATAAAACCTATGGCATGGCTGCCGACAAAACAGGTTCGGCTCTTGATTTAAACCTAGGAGTTCAGTTTAATTTGATGCCAAAACTTGATTTATTTATGCAATTCAATAACATTTTCAACACAAATTACCAAAAATGGAACCGATATCAAGTTTTAGGGTTCAATGTTTTGGGAGGAGTTGTATATTCGTTCCGTTAAACTACTGTAGATGTATCAATTATTTTATAAATATTTAATTTTAAATCATAAAGTCAGCATCCCTGGACTAGGTAATTTCTATATAGATAGAACACCTGCCCACATGGATTTTATTCATAAAAAGATAAATGCACCTGAGAGGGTGATAGGCTTTAAAGACGATGCTGTAATTCTGGACAAACCTTTTATTGAATACTTAAAAAAGGAACAAAGGCTTCCTGATGCCGATATTTTGAAAAGTATTCAGGATTTTGCGCATAGAATCAGACAGGGTGCTGAAGCTGGGGGTATAGCATTGCCAGGAATAGGTAAGTTGCAATCGGGTTATGATGGCAACCTTTTGTTTTTACCCGAAAAGAATACAACAACAATCAATCAATCTATAGATTTAGAAAATCCTGCCTATAAACATGCAAGATTGATAGATGTATATGACTACTCTGGCGAAACAGAAAGAATGATCATGCAGGAATACATTCCTAAAGAAGGTGAGAAAGAAATTTTCCACCATGGTCAGAAAGAAGATTACTGGTGGGTTTACGCTATTGTTCTGGCAATAATGGGTATGGCTGCCTTGTTCTATTATTATATTTAATTCAATTTAATGGACTCAATTATTCACTACCAAGCTTGTCCTTGTTGTGGTAGTACTAATATTTCAACCGTTTTATCTGCTAAGGATTACACCGTAAGTAATGAAACTTTTACGATACTGGAATGTGCTAATTGTACATTGAGATTTACACAGGATGTAGAAGATGAACAACATATAGGGAAATACTATCAGTCGGAAAATTACATTTCCCATTCTGATACAAAGAAAGGTATTATCAATCAGTTGTATCATTATGTAAGAGGTATTACCCTGAAAAACAAATTCAAAATTGTATGTTCTAATACTAAGAAGACCAGTGGAGCTTTGCTTGATATAGGTGCAGGAACAGGTGCATTTGCAAACTTTATGCAGCATGCGAAATGGACCGTAACAGGTTTAGAACCAGATGACACTGCAAGATCTGTGGCGTACAATAAATTTAAACTGGAACTACAACCACCTTCTACCTTATTTAATATTCCTGAAAATCAGTTTGATGCTATTACCATGTGGCATGTGCTGGAACATGTACATAATTTGAACGGTTATTTTGAAGCATTTAGCAAGATACTTAAAAAGAATGGTAAGCTATTTATAGCAGTACCCAACTATACTTCTCATGATGCTGCAAACTATCAGGAACACTGGGCTGCCTATGATGTACCTAGACATCTTTATCATTTTTCGCCTAAGAGTATTGATTTGCTTGCAAAGAAGTTCGGTTTTTCTGTAACAGCTATACAACCAATGTGGTATGATAGCTTTTACATTAGTATGATTAGTGAGCAATATAAGAATGGTAAGGGCAATTTATTGAAGGCTTGTATAGTAGGATTTATATCCAACCTAAAGACTATGATTGATTCTAAAAAATGTAGTTCTATTATTTATGTGATGAGTCTTGAGGAAAGTAAAAAGTAAAAAGTAAAAAGACAAAAGTAAAAAATATTAAAAAGCCCGTTGAAGATTCTTCAACGGGCTTTTTAGTATTAATAGATATCTTAATAGGAAATAATTGCAGAAACGGTATTACCTGCAACATTTATCCAGGTAACTTTGTAATAACCTGCACAATTTGGAGGAGAAACCTGATTGCCTGCAGCATCTACACCATATTGAACTGTAAAAGGAAATATACCTACAGTATGTGTAACTACCCCTGCAGTTGGTTTCCATAGTCCACAACTTGTATTGCTTACTACTGGAGTAGGAAAAGCAGTAACATAGCTAGCTCCTTTTCGGGTAGTGCCCCAAGATTCTACGTTTGAAATACTATTTAGGGTAGTATCACCTGAGAAAGTAAACCCATATACATTTAAACCATAGACGATGTCTGTTTTTCTTGCAACGTGCCATAAAGCTGAATCACTATTACCTAATGAATCAGTGAAATTAACTTTGTATTCAGCTCTAATTTGATGCGTAAGTTTAGCAATAGAACCTGTAGTAAGTTTAAAAATATTACCCCCTGAAATATTGGTCATTTTTCTTACCCCATTTATAGTGATTGATTTGTTAGTGCATACATTAAACACTTTGAAGTTGGTAAAAGTATATTGTAATACAGCACCAACATCTACCCAACGATTACCACTTATTAAATCGATAGTAATAGTACCTGTACGTTTTTTACAACCATTTTGTGTACCATTAAAAGTAACTCTTAATGTTTTGAATGAAGAAGAACTGTCGATAGTAACATCACCAACACCGCTGCTAGTAGTGTTGCCTGCTCCAGACATTTTAGCACTTGCAGAAGTAATGCTATTTACATCATTATCCGTTTGATCGGTTTCGCTATTAACTAGTGATACATCAGAAGACTGCGTTTTGGCGCTGGTTGCATTTGTAGCGTCCAGACTATCGGTAAGATTTTCAATTGTTTTTTTACAACTGATAGAAATAACCGATCCCACTAAAATTACGGCTAAAAATAAAAGCCAGGATGTTTTCTTGTTCATATTTTTTGTTTTTAAGTTTTAAAATTTCAATTTCAAGCTACGACTAATTATCTTATTTCAGGTTTAACTTGTAAACAAAAATATCGTTTATTAACTGATTTTTAGATTAAATAGCTATAAAAAGATGAAATCA
>CANFLJ010000129.1 GCA_947447815.1 Chitinophagaceae bacterium
ACTTGAAATAGATTACATAAAAGTCACTGCCTAAATCGACGATGGTTCCTTTTCCAAAACTTGGATGTTCTACGATAGAACCGATTCCTAATTGATTATTTTCCATTCTACAAATTTTTTATCATTAAAAGTTATGCATAACGCCCAACGCAATACGCTGAACGCTAATACAAAAGGCAAATGTACAATTTATGCTAAATGCTCAACGCTAATACATATTAGTGTATTACTATATAAAGCATTCTGTGTTATGCGTTAAGCTTTATGCATAAAGCGTTATGCATTATCCCCAATTAAATTTAATATCCAGAACAATGTCGGGATGAAGGCTTTTTACTACCGGACAAGTGTGTGCGGTATTCTCTAAAATCTGTTTTTGTTTGTCGTCCAGGTGTAAATTTTCCGGAAAATATAAATGTGCCTTTACCTCTCCTATCCTTCTAGGTTCGGATACCATAATTTTAGTAATTTCTACCTTGGAGCCTTCCAGATTAATCCCCATTCCGTTGGCTTTAATCCCCATGGTAGTAAGCATACAACTACCTACTGCGGTAGCCACAGAATCGGTTGGCGAAAAACGTTCTCCCTTTCCATGATTATCTGTAGGAGCATCATTTTCTACGATACTTCCACTCTGTAAATGTGTTAATTCTGTTCTTAAATCTCCTTTGTAAACTACAATTGATGTCATAATTTGTATTTTGCGGTAAATTTACAAACGTAAATCAAAATAATGAAGTATTGTTTACTGTTGATATTAATCCTTACAGCACCTTTTCTGGTGAGTGCACAACTGTCTAAAAAAGACAGAAAGAAGCAGGAACAGGTGGCGCGAAAAAAATATCTTGATGCAATAGCCAAAAAGGAAGAAGAGGGCGCAATAGTATTTGACAAACAAGATATATTTGGCATAAAACTAAACTCTGACGGGTACGGAATGTTTTTTGAACATGGCAGTTTCAATACCATGAAGAAGAATAAACTGTGGTGGATAGAACTAGGTGAAAGAAAGGATCCTAAAGAAAAAAAGGGCACCATTACCGATCAGTTTGGAGTTGCTTTAGGTAATTCTTTTATCTATGGTAAGGTAAACAATTTTTATTACCTCAAGGTTGGCTTTGGCAATCAGTTTCCTATTGGTGGAAAAGCCAATAAAAATGGTATCGCAGTTTCGGGCATCTATGGGGTAGGCGCTACTATGGCTATGATGAAACCATACTATTTGCAGGTTTGGAATGATAGCATTGGACAGGAAATACAAATACGACACAACCAATCTGCCTACTACGATTCTCTATTCCTGGACCCAAGAAGCATCATTGGTAGCTCTAGTTTTGGATCAGGTTTTGATAAAATAAGTTTTACACCTGGTGCCTTTTTAAGAACAGCCATCCGTTTTGACTGGGAGCATTTTAATACCGGCATTACGGCAGTAGAAATAGGACTAAACACAGAAATATATACGCAGAAGGTTCAGATAATGGCTAATAACCCAAAGAATCATTTTTATTTCAACGCATACGTAGCCATTGTACTTGGTGGACGAAAGTTGCGATAAATAGTTGAATATTTGCAGCGCAGTAAAGCAATCAAACTAATATATAAGGAACATTATTATGCAAGAATTACCAGTTATAAACGCTATACCAACCACTTCTAGAGTAAAAAAGCCCGATTGGCTTAGAGTAAAACTACCTATCGGAGAAAGCTATCGTCATGTAAGAGGTTTGGTAGATAATCATAAACTACATACCATCTGCGAAAGCGGCAACTGTCCTAATATGGGCGAATGCTGGGGCGAGGGAACGGCTACTTTTATGATACTGGGCAATGTATGTACCCGTAGCTGTGGATTTTGTGCAGTAGCTACTGGCCGACCTGATGCCGTAGACTGGGACGAACCACAGAGAGTGGCAGAAGCAATAAACCTGATGCGCGTGAAGCATGCGGTAATTACCAGCGTGGATAGAGATGAACTTGCAGATGGCGGTTCTATTATCTGGTATAATACTATCAAAGCAGTAAAAGCATTGAACCCCGAAACAACACTAGAGACACTGGTGCCCGATTTTAGAGGCAATGTAGAACAGATAACTCGTATTATAGAAGCTGCCCCGGAAGTGGTAAGTCATAATATGGAAACCGTAGAAAGAATTACCAAAAAGGTAAGGGTACAAGCAAAGTATCATAGAAGTCTGGAAGTACTGAACGTACTTAAAAAAGGCGGCATGCGTACCAAAACAGGCATGATGCTGGGCATAGGCGAAACCAAGGAAGAAGTGATAGCTAGCATGGCGCAACTGGTAAATGTTGGTTGCGATGTACTTACACTTGGACAGTACTTACAACCTACTCCAAAACATTTACCGGTGCTTAGATATGTACATCCCGATGAATTTGCAGAACTGAAGGAGATTGGCTATCAGCTTGGGTTTGACTATGTAGAAAGTGGACCACTGGTAAGATCTTCTTATCACAGTCAGTCGCATATTATTCCAGGTTTTGGTAGAAATGAATGGAAGAAGACCAAGGCGAACTAAGCATTAAATTCTCATGAATTCGTGAGTGAAATACAATAAGAACAGCATCAAATGAAACTATATTCGGCAGCATTATTATTGATTGTTATTTTACTGGCATCCTGTAGCAAGCCCAAGAGTTTTGATTACAGAGGGGTAAAGAATATCAAAGTACAGCAAGTAGGTTTTGATCAATCAAGGCTTTCTATGGAGCTGGTTTATTTTAATCCCAACAGCTTTGGCGTAAGGCTAAAGAAAGTAGATTGCGATATATATATAGATAACAACTTTTTGGGTAAGTACACTTTAGATACTTCTCTTTATATAGATAAAAAGTCAGAATTTGTGCTTCCTTCATATATGAATGTAGACATGAAAAATGTTTACAAGAATGCTTTTCAGGTAATATTCAACAAAGAGATTACTGTAAAAGTAAAAGGTACAACCAAGGTAGGAAAGTCCGGTATTTATCTTACGGTACCTATTAGCTACGAGGCTAAACAAAAGTTTTCTTTATTTTAAAGTAGATTTTAACTTGAATTAATATATTTGCCCAAACATTAAATCAAATGAAAAAAATCTTAATTATTGCCTCCTTGTTTGTCGTATTTATCTCTATTCAATCCTGTAAAAAAGATGCAGATGCCACACCTTCTAATGGTAGTGACAGTAGTTGTACCTCTTCTCCCTACAGAATAGGAACAGTAGCTACTTTCAGTAACTCTTCCAGTGGTTATACCATCAATATTACAGGCACCTATAGCTTTAACGGGAAAAATTATTTAAAAGGAACTACCACAATGAATTCCAATAGTTCAACGGGATATATTTACGTAGATCCTACGAATGGTGATGACTGGCAAATGATACCTGCAACAGGCGATTTACCTACGAATGAAATGATCTATTGTAAACCAAGTCAACCAGTTGGCACTACTTGGAGTTATACCTATGCAAGCATAAGTGCACCAACCATTGTATCTTATAAATATACTTATTCTATAAGCAAAAAAGGAGTGAGTTTTACTTTAGGTAATACTACTAATACTAATTGTACTCAAGTACATTGTTTAGTAGAAACTTATTACAGCGGTGCTGTAGTAACCTCTGCAACTACAGATTATACTTTTGCATGTGGATGGGGACTTGTTCAGACACTTCAGAACGGCAACGTTTATTCTACTTTAACAAATCTTACTTATTAGTATTATCAAAATAAACTACACATAAAAAAGAAGCCATCCTTTTGGGGATGGCTTCTTTTTTATGTTATATAACTGCTATACTATTTAGCAGCTGCAAATCTTTCAGCAACTTTGGTCCAGTTTACAACATTCCAGAAAGCAGCTAAATAATCAGCTCTTCTATTTTGATATTTCAGGTAGTAAGCATGTTCCCAAACATCAGCACCCAAAACTGGAGCACCTTTTACTTCAGCAACATCCATCAAAGGGTTATCCTGGTTTGGCGTAGAAGAAACTTCTAACTTTCCATCCTTAACAATCAACCAAGCCCAACCACTTCCAAATCTGGTAAGACCAGCAGCAGCAAACTTTTCTTTGAAAGCATCAAATGAACCAAAAGCAGCGGTAATAGCATCAGCTAATTCGCCAGCAGGATGTCCACCCGCATTAGGAGCAAGACTTTCCCAGAAAAATGTATGATTCCAGTGACCACCACCGTTGTTACGAACAGCAGGAGAAATAGTACCAGCAACTTTTACCAGTTCCTCTAAAGATTTACCTTCATTTGGCGTACCAGCAACAGCTTTGTTTAAATTGTCTACATAAGCCTGATGGTGCTTTCCATGATGAATTTGCATGGTAAGTGTATCAATATGAGGTTCTAATGCTTCGTGAGCATATGGTAATGGTGATAATGTAAATGACATAAAATGATTATTTTATTGATTAATTTAGTAGCAAATGTATTGCACTCTGGGCAATAACAGCAGATAATAAAAATTGTTTCTTAAATCGAAAAATTAGTGTAAGCCTAAATGTTTTTTCATTTCTTTTTCAGAAATAGCTAAATGATGGATATAGCCTTCGAAATAAACATTCTTTGTTTTGTTCTGTACAAAAACATCGCCAGTAGTAAATTGAGCAGTAACACTATCCCCAACAGCCAAATTGGTGGATTCGAGAAATTCTACTACAGAGAAAGAATCGTTGTCATGCTTTACCGCAAATGACTTTTTATCCGAATTAATATTTGAAACATACCCTTCCATGAGCAGAATAATTTTAGACAAACTTAAAAAAAACGTACAATAAACAATATTATTTTTCAATTATAGTGCTGCAGATGCTGTAATTTCTTTATTTACGCCATGTACAGCCAGCTTTTTAATCGCTTTTTCTTTTACTATTTTGGCAGTAATATTATTGTTATTCAATTCGATTGCCTTGCTAAGGTCTGCTACCGCCAAGGAATACTCGTGTAAATTAAAATTACAAATCCCCCTTTTAAAATAAACCTCCTCTGTTACTATCCCTGCACCAATTGCCTTATCGTAATCGCAAATGGCTAATTTATATTTCTTGATTTCATACAAACAATTAGCCCTTTTCAGGTAGCCCTCATAATACTGCGGCATTAAAGCCAAGTATCTATCAAAAGCTTCTATTGCTTGCTTATATTCCTTTAATTGAATAGAGATGGTAGCCATTTCTTTGAAAACAGGTGCAAAAATATTATTGATGGTTGAAGCCTTCTCGTAGTCTTTGTAAGCGCCCTTTAAATCTTTTGATAAATATTTAATTTCTGCTCTTTTAATTAAGGCATTTTCGTTGTTGCCATTAATACTGATTGCTTTATCAAAATCGAGTCTTGCTGCTTTGTACAATTTTAGATTAGTATAAATGATGCCTCTTTCGGTATAAGCAAAAGAATTCTGCGGCTGCAATTCTATTACAAAACTGTAATCTCTTTTGGCACTATCATACATCTTCAAAGCATTTTCTGCATAGGCCCTGCGACTATACAAAATAGGATCGGCTGTGATTGTTTGTAACACAACATTCAAATCCTTGATGGAGCCTTCATAATCCTTTAGTTGAAACCGATAGTCGGCACGTTTGGTATAAGCCACCAGATTTTCTGGATTGTAGCTGATAGACCAGGATTCTTTTTCTATTAAAGTCTTCAACTCATAATACCTGTTGGAATCTATAGTATTGATTTGAGCATGGGTAATAGCTGAACTTAAAATCAGCAGCATTATCAGCAGTAAAAATGGCCTCATAGTATTAAACTTAAAAATTTAAAAGAAAACTCATCCTTAAGAACGTAAATAGGCTGAAAATATTTCTGATTATCTATTTAATTTCTGAATTTAGATACAATAACCTGCTATCCCTTATTTTTACGCCCCATTTAATGCGACTATCATGGTAATGAAACTTTTTAAGCTGGTAAAAGACTTTATTTTATATACTGGCATACTCAGAATATTTTCTCCTTTCAATAAGCTGTTTCTCTTTTTATACAATTTTAATACTATGA
>CANFLJ010000130.1 GCA_947447815.1 Chitinophagaceae bacterium
CCGGAGTATGCTTATGGGATTGATCCAAACGAATATTTTAAGGAACAACTGGATAAACTTACCCCTGGAAAAATATTGCTTCCTGCGGAAGGGGAAGGTAGGAATGCCGTATACGCTGCTAAAAAAGGTTGGGATGTATATGCATTCGACTGGAGTATAGAGGCACAGAAGAAGGCCATGACCCTTGCATTGAAGAACGACGTATCCATTCATTATCTGGTAGGCGATTTGACGTCTTTATCGTTTGAAGCTGAAAGTTTTGACGTAATAGGATTAACCTATGCTCACTTTACCACCGAATCGATATCAGTCTATCATCAAAAATTAATAACCTACCTACGCAAGAATGGTATGGTAATATTGGAAGCTTTTAGCAAAAACCATATAGCCTACAACACTAAAGATAAAGGAGCCGGAGGTCCTAAAAATCCCGACATGCTATTTTCTCTGGAGCAGATTAGTGCTGATTTTAAAGATTTTGAAGTAACAGAACTTTGCGAAAAAGTAATTGAGCTAAAAGAAGGTCCTTATCATAATGGAAAAGGATCGGTAATACGATTTACTGGCAAAAAGAAGTAATTATTCAACTTAAACAACTTCTAAATCCTGACTGCAATTTTAGCAGAATACTAAACGCCAATAGTCATCTTCAAGACAATATCCTTAACAATTTTACATTTTTACCCTATTTTGGTATAATTTTTGTTATTGGTTTTGCAATTCATTAACCGAATGAGTATCGGTTTTACCTATTTTTACGCCTTGTTTTAAATAAACATCATTAGTATGAGATTTAAATTACTTTTATTATTCACCGTATTAAGTACCGGATTCTTATTTGCACAACCTAAAAAGGGAACTACTAAAACATCAGTAGCAACGGTTGTTAATCCTGCCGATACTGGTCACTACATTTCTGTAACAGTAAAGCCTTTTAAAAATCAGAAAGTCTATCTGGGTTGTTATTATGGAAAAAATAAAGTACTGGTAGATAGTACAGTGGTAAACGACAAGAGTGAAGGTGTATTTAAAGGAAGTAAGCTAACTGGAGGGATTTACTTTGTAGTATCTCCACACTATTCAATACTTTTTGATTTATTGGTTGGCGAAAAACAACGCTTTACCATCGTCGCTGATTCTACTCAAAAAGATCATCCCTCTATTGTAGGATCTCCTGATAATGATATTTATAAACTGTATACCGAGAAAGCATTCGAAAAAGGAATGCTGATGAATAAATACGAAGAACAGTTTAAAGCAGCAAAGAATAAAGCAGATTCTCAATCAGCTAAAGAGAAAGTAATTGCAATTAATAAAGAGCTGCAGGACTACAGAGATACCATGATTCAGCAAAATCCAGATGCATTATTATCTGCATTGCTTGCAGCTATGCGCCGTCCGGAAACACCTGCTATTCCAGTTGTAAATGGTAAGCCTGATTCTACCTATCCATACCATTTTGTAAAAGAACATTACTGGGATGACGTAAACTTCTATGATGACCGTTTATTAAGAACACCATTCCTGGAGCCTAAGCTGGATGATTACTATAAGTACTATGTATCGCCAGAACCAGATTCTATTATCAAAGAAGTGAAAGTAATGTTGCTTTCTGCTCGTTCTGGAAAAGAAATTTATCCTTACTTACTAACCAAGTTTACTAATAAATATCTTACTCCTGAGTATATGGGGCAGGATAAAGTATTTGTATACTTGTTTGAGAATTTTTATCTGAAAGGAGATACTACTTTATTGAATAAGGAATCTAAAAAAACAATTATAGATCAGGGTTACAGCAAAATTGCCAATCAGTTGGGCAACCCAGCTCCATTGTTGGATGTAGCAGATACTGCAGGTAAAATTGTTTCTCTTTATGGAATCACTGCTCCTTACACTTTTGTAATATTCTGGGATCCAAGTTGCGGACATTGTAAAGAAGAACTGCCAAGAGTGGATTCTATTTACAAGGCTAAATGGAAAGCACTGGGCGTGAAGGTGTATAATGTAGACGTGAAAGATAATTCTGTGGAGGAGTTTAAGAAATTTATTAAAGAAAAGAAACTGCCTTCAGACTGGTACTTTACCTATCAGCCAAAAGAAGTAAGAGAACAAGAAGCAGCTAATGGGCAACCAAATTTTCGTCAGTTGTACGACGTATATAAAACGCCTACTATGTACCTGCTGGACGAAGAGAAACATATCATTGCTAAGCAATTAGGTATACTTCAGTTTGACGATTTGATTACTGCAAAACAGAAGAAAAAGAACGCAGAAAAGAAAAAATAATTACACATTACAAGGTTGAAAATGAAAGCTCTAAAAATAGCCATTGCACTTGCATGCATCGCAGTAGGATCGCATGCTCAAACCATATTTACAGTAGGTAAAACAGCGGTAAGTAAACAAGAGTTTTTAACTGCGTTTAATAAGAATCCGGGCAATGCTGCCGACAGAAAGAAGTCGCTTACAGAATACCTTGATTTGTATATCAACTTTAAACTGAAAGTGCAGTCAGCATATGATGCTAAACTAAACAACCTTGAGTCGTTTAAAACGGAACTCTCCAATTTTAAAAGACAGCTTGCAGAGAGCCTGATAAACGAAGAAGCAGACGAAAAGAAACTGATTGCAGAAGCACATGAAAGAAGCAAAAAAGATATTCATGCTGCACAGATATTTATCGATTATGCTAAGGACACTGCAAAGGCATTAGAGCAGGCAAATAAGGCATATGTAATGCTAAAACAAGGCAAAACATTTGAAGAAGTATTAAATACATTCTCTAATGATGAAGGAAATAAAAAATCAAAAGGGGATATTGGTTTTATAACCGTATTCACGCTGCCTTATGCCATAGAAAATGAAATTTACAACTTAAAACCTGGGCAGTATTCTGCTCCTTATAAAGGAAAGTATGGTTACCATATCTTTAAAAATGTTGGCGAAAGAAAAGCATTGGGTAGAAGAAAGGTAGGCCAGATATTAATCGCTATTCCTGCTGATGCTGATGAGCTTACCCTAAAAACAAAGGCTACTCTTGCTGATACCATTTATCAGAAACTATTAAGAGGCGAACAATTTGAAGCGCTGGTAGCAAAATATAGCAACGACTTACATACCGCAAACAATAATGGCGTATTGCCAGAAGTGGGTATTGGTCGTTTTGATGAGCAATTTGAAAGTAAAATATTTAGCCTGAAAAAGAATGGAGATTACCTGCCTCCTTTCAAAACTACTTATGGTTATCATATATTGAAGTTGATTGAAAATATCGAACCTGCTAAAAATGCAGAAGAGGACTCTTATGTAAAACAAAAGATAGAAGGTGGTGATAGGTTAGCGCAATCAAAAAATAACAGACAGAAGAAATGGCAACAGTTAATTGGTTTCAAGAAAGCTGGCTACAATGAAAGTACCATTCTGGCATTCGCTGATAGTGTGCTTCAGGGTAAATCGACGGCTTCTTTTCTTAAGAATACCGATTCTGTTTTACTATTCTCTTTTGCTAAAGACAAGGTATATGCAAAGGATTTTCAGAATTACACAACCATGTTAATTCACTCTGGAAATGCATTATCGTCCAGACCACTGGCTATGCAGATGAAAGAATTTGAAAACACAAAAAGTGTAGAATACTATAGAGACCATTACGAAGAATTTAACCCATCAATCAATAAGCAGATTAAGGAATTTGAAGAAGCTAACTTGCTATTTGTGGCAATGGATAAAAATGTATGGAGCAAGGCAACTGAAGATTCAGCTGGATTAAAAAGTTTCTATACAGAACATGCAGATAAGTATCTCTGGAATAAAGGGGTATCGGGTATGCTGATAACCGTAAACAGCAAAAAAGTGGCTGATGAGTTAGTAGAAAAAATTAAAAAAGATATACCTAACTGGAGAGCTACCATTAGTAATTATGGTGGTATTGCTTCTGCCGATAGTGCTAGATACGAGTTTGAAAACTTGCCTGTAAAGCAAAAAGTAGAATCTAAAGTTGGTTTTATCACTAGTCCTGAAAAAAGCGAAACAGATGAATTATATAGCTTTTTTGTAGTTTCTGCCATCCACGATCAAGCTACCAAACGTAGCTTTGACGAAGCTAAAGGTCTTGTAATAAATGATTATCAGTCAAAGCTGGAAGCAGAATGGATTAAGACTTTGAAGGTAAAATATCCTATTATGATGAACATGCCAAACTGGAATACCGTTAAGTAATAGGTATCTACTAAGGTTGCTGGCATTCTTATAAATATGATATTTCTCAGTTATTCAAGAAAAAATTTGTGTATTTGAAAAACTGCACTAACATTGCAGCGGAAACGGCTGAACTTACCATATATAATAATCCGTTGAGTAGTTTGGCTAAATAATCTTTCCGTCTTTTTTCTTTCCAAAGTAATATCACAAAAACATCGTGGAGAAAAAACTCAATAATTAATTCAACTATTTGTATTCTATTATGTATGACATTTTGCAATTGAATGATATGCTTTTGCCTGAGTTGCTGAGCATTGCTGAACAATTAAAAATAAAATCTGCAAAAAATTCCGATAAACAAGCATTGATCTATCAAATACTGGATACACAAGCTTTAAAAGGAACCGAAGGAGAAGATACTACCAAAAAGAAGCGTACCAGAAAACCAACTACAGTAAGAACTACTACCAGTATGGGTGTAGAAGAAGCTGAAGTGGTAAATAACGAACCTAAGGAAGTAGCACCAGCTCCTAAACCTACATCCGCTCCGGCAGCTCCAGTTGCTGATGCTCCTGTAGCGCCTGTAGAAAAACGACCTAGAAAAGTAGTAAAACCTTGTGTGCCTGAGGTTGTAAAAGAAGAAGCGCCTAAAGAAGAAGCACCGGTAGTACAAAACTTTAATGTTAACAGACCGGCACCAAAAATTGAGAAAAGACCTACTATAGATAATAAGCCATCCAATAAAAATGAAGAAGAGCTTGACTTAGAACATCTTGAATTGATGAATGCTTCTGGTTTAGATGCTGATATCGCTCCGTTGGCTTCTGCTATTCTGGCAGCAACCGAAGATGACTATACAGCTGATGATGCTGAAGACGAAGATTCTTCTTCAGAATTTCCTCAACCACCAGCACCACCAAAAACGCCTTTTGTAAAAAGAGAAAGAGAACCATCTTTTAATATTGAATTCGAAGGAATTGTAAATAGCGAAGGTGTTCTGGAAATGATGACCGAAGGCTATGGTTTTCTTCGTTCAAGCGATTACAACTATTTATCTTCTCCCGATGATATTTATGTATCTCCATCGCAGATAAAATTATTTGGATTAAAAACAGGGGATACCGTTTGCGGTACCGTAAGACCACCTAAGGAAGGCGAAAAGTATTTTGCCCTTTTGAAAGTGGATACTATCAACGGTAAAAGACCGGATGAAGTAAGAGACAGAGTTCCTTTTGATTATCTTACTCCATTGTTCCCTTACGAGAAACTAAACTTATTTACTTCCCCTAGTGATTACAGTACCAGAATAATGGACTTGTTCACCCCAATTGGTAAAGGACAAAGAGGATTGATTGTAGCACAACCTAAAGTAGGTAAAACAATGCTATTGAAGGCGGTAGCGAATGCCATTGCTGCCAATCACCCTGAATGTTACCTGATGGTGGTACTGATAGATGAAAGACCAGAGGAAGTAACCGATATGGAAAGAAGTGTAAAGGCAGAGGTAATTGCATCAACTTTTGATGAACCTGCTGAAAAACACGTAAAAGTTTCCGCTATTGCACTACAAAAAGCTAAAAGACTGGTTGAGTGTGGTCATGATGTGGTGATACTGTTAGATTCTATTACCAGATTGGCCAGAGCACACAATACTACTGCCCCTTCCAGTGGTAAGGTATTGAGTGGTGGGGTAGAAGCAAATGCAATGCAAAAGCCTAAACAGTTCTTCGGTGCTGCCCGTAAAATAGAAAACGGAGGTTCCCTTACTATCCTTGCAACGGCTTTGATAGAAACTGGTTCTAAGATGGA
>CANFLJ010000131.1 GCA_947447815.1 Chitinophagaceae bacterium
ACACTGGTTCCTGTAGACCACGTTTGGAATGCAATGAAGTTTCTTAAGATGAAAAATGTAGTTCGTGATGAGAACTATAAAACCGTAGAAGAAACCCTTGGGCCAATAGTGAAAGAGGTAAGAAACGATGATCCTAAGAAAACAAAGAAGAGAAAAACGGTAAAAAGAGAATCTTCCTTTGATAAAAGTATTGTACAGTTTCCGCTGGAACTGGAGAAACTGTTTAATACACAGACTAAAACCAAAGAATTGTTCAATGCTTTATCTGAATCAAATCAGGTAGACTTTTTAAACTGGATTACGGACGCTAAGAAGCAAGAAACCAGATTGAAAAGAATTGATCAGTTAATTGAAAAATTATTAGCTGGTAAAACAAAACCATAGTTTAAAAAGGTTTTACAATTTTCCTTCAACATATTAGCTACAGACCCGAACTATCGCGCCCATTTATTTGGGTGAGGAAAGTCCGGACAGCATAGAGCAACTTACCGGTTAATAGCCGGGGTTTGTTTATTCAAACACAGCAAGTGCCACAGAAAATAACCGTTGTTTTGAAAGAAACAATAAGGGTGAAAATGTGAGGTAAGAGCTCACGGTAGTACAATGTAAGTTGTATTATGGGTAAACCTTAAGTGCTGTAATGCCATGTATAGTACCGATTGAGGGCGGCTCGTCCGATGGTACAGGGTAGGCAGCAAGATCTGAACAGTAATGTTCAGGCCAGATAAATGATAGTTAGTACAAAAGTTTCTTTTGTATCAAACAGAATCCGGCTTATGAGGTTTGTAGCTTTTTTCTTTAAATTTCTGAAGGGGCTAACCAACAAAAAAGGAATACATTGTAAGTGTATTCCTTTTTTACTTTTTAATTTTACCTTTTTACTTTAGTAAGCCCATTTAACCCAGGTAGCACCCCAGGTAAATCCACCACCAAAAGCAGCAAGAATAATGTTGTCGCCTTTATTTAATTTGCTTTCCCAATCATTTAAACATAATGGGATAGTAGCAGCGGTGGTATTGCCATAACGATTAATATTTATCATTACTTTATCTTTAGAAATGCCCATTCTATTTGCAGTAGCATCTATAATTCTTAGGTTAGCCTGATGTGGGGTAAGCCATGCGATATCTTCTCCGGTTAAACCGTTACGCTCCATCAATTCTGCGCTTACATCTGCCATTCCTTTCACTGCAAACTTGAATACAGATTGTCCTTCCTGATGAATAAAATGTTGTTTAGCTAAAACAGTTTCTACAGAAGCAGGATTTAAAGAACCTCCCCCTTTCATGTATAAAAAGTCTTTACCTGTTCCATCCGATTTTAGTAAGCTATCTTTTATACCACAATCATCAGTGCTAGGTTCCAACAGAACAGCACCGCCACCATCTCCAAAAAGGATACAGTTGTTACGATCTGTGTAATCTACAATTGCACTCATTTTATCGGCACCTACTACAATTACTTTCTTGTATCTTCCACTTTCTATGTAAGTAGCGCCAGTAGTTAATGCAAAAAGAAATCCACTACATGCTGCAGCTAAATCGAAACTGAATGCATTGGTAGCACCTATTTTATGAGCAATAAGATTACCAGTAGCAGGGAAGAACATATCAGGTGTTACGGTAGCACAAATGATACAATCTATTTCTTTAGGGTCTAATCCTTTTTTATCTAATAAGTTCTGAACGGCAGCTGCACCAAGGTCGCTGGTAGCTTTTCCTGGTTCGTTTAATATTCTTCTTTCACTGATACCGGTTCTGGTTCTTATCCATTCGTCGTTGGTATCTACCATTTTCTCCAGATCAAAATTGGTTAGCTTATTTTCGGGTACATATCCTCCAACAGCGGTAATTGCAGCAGTAATTTTACTCATATTAAATAGTTGTATTAATCGATTAAAGGGGGCAAAAGTATCTTATTAAGTTCTTAAAAGCAAGTTATTTAGCTTTTGTAGATAAGATATAGAGTCCAGTAAATGTAATTAACCCATTAATTAATAGTAATTCTATACCAATCTGATAGCCACCTGTCCAGGTTACAACATGGTTGGTAAGTACGTAACTAACAATAGGCGCAAGTATACAAATTACGATAATAGAGGCATTATCCTTAATGCTTCTTTTTGTTAATATACCAAAAGCAAACAGACCTAATAATGGGCCGTAGGTATAACCAGCTAAATCAAGAATAATATTAATAATGGATTTGCTGTCTATCATTTTAAAAACACCAATTGCTACCATGAATACAATAGCAAATGATATGTGTGTAATCTTTCTGATCTTAACTTGTTTATCCTCGCTCCATCCTTTTTGTTTGATACCCAACAAATCAATACAGAAAGAAGAAGTTAAAGCTGTCAATGCTCCATCAGCACTTGGAAATAATGCAGAGATCAATGCTATTACAAATACAATAGCTACCCATTGAGGCAAATGTTGTAAAGCGATTGTTGGAAATAAATCATCCCCTTTTAAAGCAAGTGAATGATTTTCGGCGTATAAGTATAATAAGGCACCCAGTATTAAAAATAAACCATTTACTATTGACATCACCCAGCTAAAGGAAAGCATATTTCGTTGTGATAGTTTAAGGGTATTTACACTAATATTTTTCTGCATCATTTCCTGATCCAGTCCGGTCATCGCTATGGTAATAAATGCGCCCCCAACAATTTGTTTCAGAAAGAAAGTCTTGCTTTTTACATCGGTATTAAATAGCTGAAAGTAATCGTGTTTCTGCAAGCTTGACCAGTTGACTGTTGCTCCATCTCCACTATTTAATATATACCAGATGCAGACTATAAGTCCTATCAGCATTCCACTGGTTTGCAAGGTGTCGGTAAATACAATGGTCTTTACGCCTCCTTTAAAGGTATACAGAATGATCATCAATAATATAATGAATGCAGTAGCCCAGAACGGAATATGAAAACTATTCAGTACAAATAATTGCAACACATTTATTACTAAATAAAGTCTTGCGGTAGCGCCAATGGTTCGGGATAATATAAAGAACAATGCCCCTGTTTTATAGGCATAAATTCCAAACCTTTTTTCCAGATAATAATAAATGGAGGTAAGCTGCATTTTGTAGTAAAGTGGTAAAAGTACAAATGCAATAATGGCATACCCTATCAGGTAACCTATAACAATTTGAAGATAATAAAAGTGATTTGTTTGCACTGTACCGGGAACACTGATGAATGTAACCCCACTTAAAGAAGTGCCAATCATACCAAATGCTACCAGCATCCAGTTACTGTTTCTGTTGCCAATAAAGAAACTTTCGTTGGTTGTATTTCTGCCGGTATACCAGGCTACGCCCAGTAAAAGAGCAAAGTAAATTACAACGATGGTAAATAGTATTGTAGAAAACATAGTAGATAGATAGGTAGCAAATAACGGATAAATATTATTTTGAAGTTATATTGTGATATTCTTTACGGGACAATAGAATAATATTAATACATTATTGATTAAAAAAAGACTTAATCCAAATAATGAAGCAATGTATTCAATATTTATAAGACTGAGCCCATTGTTGGTTACAATGGGCTCAGTACCACCAATAAGATGGATATTAATCTCTTTTTTGATGTTTAACCAATTACTACAGCAGATAATGCTGGTAAATGAATATATAATTTATACTGTTCTGTCTCTTTATCAATCAATTCTGCAACAATGTTTGGGTTGAATACATCGCCTGTGCCCCAGAACTCTTTATGATCGCTATTAAACTTCTCTACCCAGTTTTGTTTTCCATATACATACACTTCCCAGTTGTTGCGAACCAAAGGCGTAAAGTTGAGTAGGATCACCAGATCATCTTTAGGGTCTTTTCCTTTCCTTTTATATACGGCAATAGACTCATTTCTATGTTCCAGATCTACCCATTCAAAACCATCTGGCGAAAACTGATTTTCGTACATGGCGGGTTCGTTTTTGTATAGTTCATTCAGTTTCTTTATACAGTATTTCAAACCGCCATGACTAACATGATCTAATAGTTCCCATTGCAATTCGCTCTTGTAATTCCATTCGTTGGTAGCGGCAAACTCGTTACCCATAAACAAAAGCTTACCACCAGGATGGGTAAACATATAACTGTATAGTAAACGAAGGTTTGCAAACTTCTGCCATTCATCTCCAGGCATCTTGTATATCATTGGGCTTTTGCCATGTACTACTTCATCATGACTAAGAGGCAACATAAAGTTCTCATCATAAAAGTACATCATACTAAAGGAGAACTTATTCTGATGGAACTTACGAAAGATAGGATCCATTTTAAAGAAATCAAGCGTATCATGCATCCAGCCCATCATCCATTTCATACCAAAGCCAAGACCACCCTGAAAAGTAGGTTTGCTAATACCGGGCCAGTCGGTAGCTTCTTCTGCAATAGTTTGGATATCTGGGAAATCGCGGAACAAAGTTTCATTAAGATCTTTGATAAATGCGATAGCTTCTATGTTGCCATTGCCACCATATTCATTAGGCTCCCATTGGCCTGCATTTCTACTGTAATCCAGACGAAGCATTGAACTTACGGCATCTACTCTTAATCCATCAATATGAAACTGATCCATCCAGAAGCGTGCACTACTGATTAAAAAGCTTTTTACTTCTCCTCTTTTATAATTGAAAATATAACTGTTCCAGTCGGGGTGATAGCCTTTGCGCATATCGGCATATTCGTAAGTATGCGTTCCATCAAACATGAATAGTCCATGCATGTCGTATGGAAAGTGGGAGGGAACCCAATCCAGCAATACACCGATACCTGCTTCATGAAAACGTTCTACGAGATAAGCGAAATCCTGAGGCTCGCCAAAGCGACTGGTAGGGGCAAAGAATCCTGTACCCTGATAACCCCAGCTACCATCAAATGGATGTTCCATTATTGGCATAAACTCTACGTGAGTAAAACCCATGTCTTTCACATAAGGTACCATTCTGTCCGCTATCTGACCATAAGTGTGATAAGTTTCTTCATCGTTTTTGTCTGGACGCATCCAGCTGGCAAGGTGCACTTCGTATACGGAATAAGGAGCATTTAAAGAGTTATGTTCTTTACGTACTTTCATCCATTCTGCATCCTTCCATTGATAATCAGAAGGCCAGATGATAGATGCAGTAAAAGGGCGTTTCTCCCAGTAATGTGCAAATGGATCTCCCTTATCCAGCTCCATTCCCTGAAAACCTGTTATATGATACTTGTAGGCTTCTCCTTTATGAATGTTTGGAATAAATCCTTCCCATATTCCGGAACTATCCAGTTTTACTTTTAAGGGATGTGCTTTGATATCCCATTTATTAAAATAACCTATCACACTTACTGCAGTTGCATTGGGTGCCCATACAGCAAAATAGGTTCCTTTTGTATTTAATACTTCTATCTCTTTATTTCCAAATACTTCGTATAAAGAATAATGAGTGCCTTGTTGAAAATTTCGAATATCATCCTCCGTGAAAATGGAGTAATTCCATACAGGTTCAGCAGCGTCAACGAAATGAATGTCTTCGTATTTTACAGTATTCATGAAAGAGCAGTTTATTACCTACAAATAACGGTAAGAAAGGCGATAATAAAAAGAATCATTTTTATGGAGAATAATAAGAGGCTCCTTTATCCGAAAAAATATTCTGACAAATCCAAATCAATATATGTTGATGTAAATATTATTTGATTCTCAATTCTTCGTACAGACTTTGAATTAAACCATCTGCTAAACCAATTTTTGGAACATATATTTCTTCAATATTTGCCCAGCGCATTACATTTACGTATATCTGTAATGCAGGTACAATTACATCCGCTCTATCTTCTCTTAATTTATAGATTTTTATTCTGTCTTCCACGCTAAAAGCAGAAAGCTCCTTTAGATAATCTTTTAATAATTCTAAACTTAATGGTTTGCCATCTTTCTTCTTGCTGATAGAAAATACTTTGTTGATATTACCACCACTACCTATAGCAATCAT
>CANFLJ010000132.1 GCA_947447815.1 Chitinophagaceae bacterium
AACCCAATAACAGGAGGAACCACCATTTCGCTATCGCCCACACCACTACCCAACACAAAACTAATGGTACTTCCCAATGGTATTTTAACGCCTGGTTTTATATCACTGCCATTATACAATTGAGCAATTACACTATTACGGGCAATATCCGGACGGTAGGTAGTATCTCCCATTTTTAGTCCCATACTGGAAAGGTACATGGAGGCGCTACGAATAGAAAAACCTATTAGATTGGGCATATCTATCAAAGGAGCCTGCGCCCTGTTGACAGTCAGAAATATGGTTCTGCCATGTTTTACCAGCTCATCTGCTTCTGGCGATTGTTTGATTACTGCCAGCTTAGGTACATTGGGGTCGTATAAAGAATCGGTTACTTCTACCGTAAATCCTTTTGCCTGTAAAGAAAGACGGGCAGCATCAGCATTTTGTCCTACAATAGAAGGAACTCTTTCGTAATGCCCATGATCCGTTATCCAGTTTAGCAAACCAAAAAAGGATAATATAAGAAACATTACCAATGCTATTGCAGTTAGTATATTTACCCAAAGTGGTTTTGTAGTTAGAAATTTAAACACTAAATATGTTTTTTATTGTTCGGCAAAAATAATTGTATATAGAATTGAGCGGGAAATAATGTTTGTGTATTAGAAACAAGACTCAATCAGACTAGAATAAAATTCTTCCAGTGTCAATCCCATCGCCCTTACCTGCTGCGGAATAATACTGGCACTACTTTGTCCGGGTACCGTATTTATTTCCAGCATATAAGGTTGTTTGATGGTTTCGTTGTAAATGAAATCAATACGAACCACCCCATTACAATTAAATACCTGATAAGCTTTCTTGGCTGCCGATGCTATCTGTTCTGCTACTGAATCATCAACTTTTGCAGGTGTAATTTCCTCGCTCTTTCCAAGATACTTTGCTTCGTAATCAAAAAAGTCTTTCTGGGTAATAATCTCTGTCATAGGCAAGGAGACAATTTTGCCATTCGCTTTATATACGCCAATCGTAAATTCTCTACCACTGATAAATTCTTCTATCAGCACCTGTGTATCCTCGTTAAAAGCTTTTTGAATGGCTGATTCCAGTTCTTCTTTTACCGAAACTTTGCTCATGCCAATACTACTACCACCATTGTTAGGCTTTACAAATACAGGAAGGGTAAGTTGTTTTAATATCGCTTCTACATCATGCGGCTCCTCTTTAAAAAGGTGTACACTGTTGGCTACATGTATGCCCGCAAAAGCAGCTACTGCAACTGTATATCTTTTATTGAAGGTGAGTGCCGATGTAGCAGCATTGCAAGTAGAGTAGGGGATATGAAGCATGTCAAAATAACCTTGTAGTTTTCCATCTTCACCTGGGGTGCCATGCAAACACATTAATACAGCATCAAAACTTACCGTAGTTCCATTGTCCTTAATGGTAAAATCTGTTTTATCTACGGTCGATTTATTTTTGTTGTCATCTATATAAAACCATCCCTGAGGATTGATATCTATATAATAAACATTGTATTTTTCTCTGTTGATATTGGCCGAAACGGTCTCGGCACTTTTATAACTGATAACGGATTCTCCACTGTAACCACCGGTGACTAATGCTATATTCTTCTTCATCTGCTGTATTAATTGTTCTGCTGAACTTATTATAAAACAACAGCCACCTGTGGGTACAAGTGGCTGTTGGTAATTCACTACTTAAATATTTGCAGCCTCTTCTTCAGGAGTCTGCTTTATCTCGAATTTTATCTTCCCTTGTTCTTTATCTAAAGTGGCAATTAAAGTATCACCATTTTTGATATTTAAACCCAGAATTTCTTCTGCTAAAGGATCTTCCAGATGTTTCTGAATGGAGCGATGTAAAGGTCTTGCACCGAACTGAGAATCATATCCTTTCTCTGCTATAAAGTCTTTAGCTTCCAGCGTAAGTTCCAAATTGAAACCTAATGTATTCAAGCGTTTTATCACTGCTTTCATCAGGATGTCAATAATCAGATAGATATCATCTTTAGTTAATGAATTAAAGATAATTACATCATCAATACGATTAAGGAACTCCGGAGAAAATGTTCTTTTCAATGCCTTTTCAATTACGGCTTTGTTATTTTCTTCTGCATTTTGAACTCTTGCAGCAGTAGCAAATCCTACACCATCACCAAACTCTTTTAATTGTCTTACTCCGATATTCGAAGTCATGATAATCAACGTATTTTTGAAGTTGATTTTTCTACCTAAACCATCTGTCAACTGACCATCATCCAATACCTGCAATAAGATATTATAAATATCCGGATGTGCTTTTTCAATCTCATCTAATAAGATAACACTATAGGGTTTGCGTCTTACTTTTTCAGTCAGTTGTCCGCCTTCTTCATAGCCTACGTATCCTGGAGGAGCACCAACCAGTCTAGTAACCGTAAACTTCTCCATGTACTCACTCATATCGATACGGATAAGAGCATCTTCGGAGTCGAACAAGTATTTAGCGAGTGATTTTGCCAGCTCAGTTTTACCTACTCCGGTAGGACCAAGGAAGATGAAGGAACCAATAGGTTTTTTAGGATCTTTCAATCCCACACGGTTTCTTTGAATAGCCTTTACTATTTTCAAGATAGCCTCATTCTGACCAATCACCATTTCCTGCATGTCTTCTGCCATTCTTCTCAGTTTGACAGTTTCTGCTTCTACCATTCTTTTTACCGGAATACCCGTCATCATGCTGATTACTTCGGCAATATGTTCTTCGGAGATAGGGTAACGTTTGTACTTACTATCTTCTTCCCAGGTATTCTTAGCTTTCTCCAGCTCTTCGCCTAAACGTTTTTCGGTATCTCTAAGAGAAGCCGCTTCTTCAAAACGCTGGCTTTTTACCACCTTATTCTTCTCTTGTTTAATCTCTTCTATTTTCTTTTCCAGACTCAGAATATCTTCTGGTACATTGATGTTTTTCAAGTGTACTCTTGCACCAACTTCATCCAGTACATCTATTGCTTTATCAGGCAACAGTCTGTCGGTCATGTATCTATCACTCAGTTTTACGCAAGCTTCAATAGCCTGATCATCATAGATTACGCTATGAAAATCTTCATACTTTCCTTTAATGTTAGCCAATATCTGAATGGTTTCATCTACACTAGGTGGCTCGATCAATACCTTCTGGAAACGACGATCCAATGCGCCATCTTTCTCGATAAACTGACGATATTCATCTAAGGTAGAAGCACCAATACATTGCAGTTCGCCACGGGCTAAAGCAGGTTTAAATATATTGGATGCATCCAGCGAGCCACTTGCTCCACCAGCACCAACAATGGTATGAATTTCATCAATGAAAAGGATCACATCTCTGTTCTTTTCCAGCTCACTCATGATGGCTTTCATTCTTTCTTCAAACTGACCACGATATTTTGTACCGGCAACTAAAGCTGCCAGATCAAGTGATATTACTCTCTTATCAAATAATACGCGGCTTACGTTTCTTTGAATGATACGAAGCGCAAGTCCTTCCACTATTGCCGTTTTACCCACACCAGGTTCTCCGATAAGGATCGGATTATTCTTTTTTCTTCTGGAAAGAATTTGAGACACTCTTTCTATTTCTTCTTCCCTACCAATAATTGGGTCAAGATTACCTTGTTCGGCTATCTTGGTAATATCCCTTCCAAAATTGTCGAGAACAGGCGTTTTGCTCTTGATATTGCCAGTTGTTTTGCTGGTTGGCTTTTGCTGAAATCCTGAACGTTCTTTTCCTTCTTCAAAATCGTCCTCATTTTCATCAGAGAAATCGCTTTTAGGAGATTGAAAAGGATTGCTACTGGTTACCCCTAATTCATTTCTGAAGCTATCGTAATCAATATCAAACTGATTCAGAATCTGAGTAGCGATATTGTCTTTATTTTTCAAGATGCTCAACAGAAGATGTTCTGTTTCTACTACCGGGCTCTTTAAAGACTTAGCTTCCAGTACAGTAACCCTGATTACTTTCTCGGCTTGCTTGGTTAGTGGTAAACTATTCATGTTTACTAACGACTTACCACTTTTGTCTTTTATGGCCAGTTCAATTTCTTTCCTCAATTCGCTTAAATCTACCTGAAGATTTACCAGCACTTTCAAGGCAAGATTTTCTCCATCTCTGATAAGGCCGAGTAAAAGATGCTCCGTGCCAATAAAATCATTGCCTAATCTTATTGCCTCTTCCCGACTAAAAGAAATCACTTCTTTAACCTGTGCAGAAAAATTATTATCCATAAAAATTAGTTTACAAAGTTTGAACAAATATATTTGACAAAAGTTATTGTAATTAATAAAACTCATCAAACATAAGCAATGAACTTCAAAATTGATACCAAAGAAAAATTTTGTGTAATAAGAATTGAAGAAATACAATTTATTGACACAATGTCAGCTACTCTTTCTGAGATTTGTAATCAGAAATTAACAGAAACAGTGAAGAATGTCATTCTTGATTTTTCTAAAGTAGAAAGTATGTCCAATACTGCGATAGAAAATATTGCAACACTTCAGCAACTATTTTTTGAAAATCAGGCTTCATTTGTTTTATGCTGCTTAAATGATTCGCTAAAAAAACAAATGATTGACGGTTTTGAATCCTTGGAATATGCCATAACGCCAACAGAGAGTGAGGCTTGGGATATAGTACAAATGGACGAGATAGAGCGTGAACTGCTGGGGTAGATTCTAATTTGATAATAAGATAATTAGCTAATTTGATAATGAAAACAAATACAGCTTACCTATTATAATTTAGTTGATAAAATATTTTATACAAAACAAAATTACATTGAGCATTAATATACTTGCTATTGAATCTTCCTGCGATGAAACGTCTGCTTCAGTTTGTAGTGATGGGAAGATATTATCCAACATAATTGCAACACAAGCAGTTCATGAAAAATATGGAGGGGTAGTGCCCGAACTTGCCAGTAGAGCACACTTACAGAATATTGTTCCTGTTGTACATCAAGCGTTGGATGTTGCGGCTATCAACATGCAGGAATTAGATGCCATTGCATTTACGCAGGCCCCTGGATTGATTGGGAGTTTACTGGTAGGGGCACAGTATGCTAAATCTATTGCACTTTCTTTAAATAAACCATTGATTGCGGTGCATCACATGCAAGCACATGTGTTAGCTAATCTTATAGGCGATAATATTCCGTCCTTCCCATTTTTATGTTTAACGGTTAGTGGAGGTCATACACAAATTGTGCTGGCTCATTCACCGTTAAATCTGGAAGTAATAGGACAAACTATTGATGATGCAGCAGGAGAGGCTTTTGATAAGTCAGCTAAAATGCTGGGACTGCCATATCCAGGTGGGCCTTTAATAGATAAATACGCAGCAGAAGGCAATCCTAAGGCTTTCACTTTTGCACAACCTCAGATTAATAATTTAGACTTCTCATTTAGTGGGTTAAAAACTTCGGTTCTTTACTTTCTGCAAAAACATTCAGAAGAGTTTAAGCAGGAAAACAGAGATGATCTTTGTGCATCCATTCAATATACTATTATTCAGATATTACTGAAGAAGTTAGATAAAGCAGTTGCTCAAACAGGGGTAAAACAAATCTGTTTAGCAGGTGGTGTAAGTGCCAATAAAGGACTTAGGAAAGCCTTGCAAGAAATGGGCGTAAAGAAAGGATGGAAAACATTTATTCCTCCATTTGAATATTGTACTGATAATGCAGGAATGATTGCTATTACAGCCTATTACAAATATCTTGATAATCAATTCGAAGATTTGGGAGTAACCCCACAGGCAAGGGCTGTCTGGTAATATTATTTATTTTAAAAGCCCATTTTGCTGATACCAGCTAATGGTATTTTGTAGGCCTGTTTCCAGATTATAAGTAGGAGTTGAGCCAATAGTATTCCATACATCTGTAGCCTCGCAACTCCAGTTGGCACTACTTATTTCATATATCTTTTCCTGTGTTAATAAAGGCATTTTTGTAGG
>CANFLJ010000133.1 GCA_947447815.1 Chitinophagaceae bacterium
ATGTTTTCTTGTTCATATTTTTTGTTTTTAAGTTTTAAAATTTCAATTTCAAGCTACGACTAATTATCTTATTTCAGGTTTAACTTGTAAACAAAAATATCGTTTATTAACTGATTTTTAGATTAAATAGCTATAAAAAGATGAAATCAATTAACAAATATCAGCAAAAGCTAAACTATTTATCTGTAGTAAGTTATAATCTAGTCTTTAACTTAATAACCATTTCATTCTTCCAGGAAGTAAATGTACCCGCAAGAATTTGCTTACGAGCTTCTTTGACCAACCAAAGATAAAAGTTTAGATTATGAATACTTGCTATCTGTAGCCCCAGTATTTCGTTGGCAACAAATAAATGTCTTACATAAGCTTTACTATAATAGTTGCTGGTTTCATTATCCATTCCATCATCCAATGGGCTGAAATCATTATGCCATTTCTTATTCTTGATATTAATAATCCCTTGGGTGGTAAAAAGCATCCCATTTCTACCATTGCGGGTAGGCATTACACAATCGAACATATCAACGCCCAAAGAAATGCCTTCGAGTATATTCCAAGGAGTACCAACTCCCATTAAATACCGCGGTTTATTGGCAGGTAATATATCGCAACACAACGCTGTAAATTCGTACATAGCTTCTTCTGGTTCGCCTACACTTAACCCTCCAATTGCATTGCCAGCTGCTCCTTTTGAAGCTATATATTCGGCTGAAGCAGTTCTTAAATCTCTAAAAGTACTACCCTGAACAATAGGAAATAAATTCTGTGTATATCCGTAATGCTCTGGTTGTTCTGTAAGTCTTTTAAAACAACGATCCAACCAGCGGTGAGTAAGTTTCATACTATCGGAAGCATATTTATATTCGCAACCAGCAGGTGGACATTCATCAAAAGCCATGATAATATCTGCACCAATCTTGCGCTGAATATCCATTACTGATTCCGGACTAAAAAGGTGTTTGCTACCATCGATGTGTGATTGAAAAACTACGCCTTCTTCTTTAATCTTTCTATTAGCTGCAAGTGAAAATACCTGATAACCACCACTATCTGTCAGAATTGGTTTGTGCCATCCATTAAATTTATGAAGACCTCCTGCCTGGTATAATACATCTATTCCTGGACGGAGATATAAATGATAAGTATTACCCAAGATAATCTGGGCTTTAATCTCGTCCTTTAGTTGATGTTGTGTAACAGCCTTTACGGTACCCACCGTGCCAACCGGCATAAAGATGGGGGTTTCGATATTTCCGTGATCGGTAGTAATAAAACCAGCTCTGGCTTTGGAATATTCGTCTGTCTTCAGTAAATCAAAATGCAATTCAGGCATCAGTAATATGTATTGCTAAAGCGGCAATTTTACAGCTTTTCTGCCAATGGTATCGTTTAATAGTTATTTATAATTGCTACAAGGTAAAAATGAGCATTAATACGTGTGTGGTGATAATACATCGTGAATCGTGATAGTACATCGTGAGTCGTGATAAATACAGCCTCGAAATTTTAGAAATGTATTTTATCTGCACATCATTACTTTAATTCAAGTATGATAGTAGTGTTAGCAAACATATAAGCTTAGAAGCTGTTTGAGTTAATTATTTGATATTCCTTATAGTACGCTATCTGGGCAGCAACTTTGTTAGATTTTTCGCTTTAGCATCCGACTAAAGCTGCAAAATCTGCCGTGTTTCGCTCCAGATAATCGCAATAATCAATTCTAAACAATAAACTCAAACAGCTTCTTAGTTTACTGAATCATTTTATATATCAACACTTTAAAACTATTTGGAACAACCGTTCTGGCACCTGGTACGAAGTCTGCAACACTTAAATATATTTTATGCGTTTTAGTATCCAAGGCCATTGTCCTAGCTCTTTTAGGAGTAGACAGTTTTTGAACTATAACATATTTATCTGCAGATTCTTGTTTAATGATTGTGGTTACCCCATCACCACAAGAAGCCAAAATGAGTTTAGTAGCTTCATCGAAAACCACAGCATCTACTCCTGAGCCAATGGGCAAAGTATTTATTATCTTGCCTGATTCAGCATCGAGCACCAACAAATTTTTACTATCCGCGCCAACTGTAAATAATCTTTTGTTTACAGTGTCAATCGCTAACCCTGATGGAGCCAAACAATTTGTAAGAGGCCAGGTATTGATGACTTTCAAGGATTTACTATCAATTGTTTTAAGAAGATTTTTATCTTCCAGATTGTCATATATCTTACCTCGACCATCAGAAACCGCAAATTCAGGAGCACCATCCAATGGGATAACATTTGTTTCTTTTAAAGAATCAACATCTATTACTGACACATTATCACTACCCCCATTAAAAGCAAAAACTTTATTGGAAAATGGATCGTACATAATAGCATCCGGTTTTTTACCCGATAGTTTGATAGTCTTGATTTTTTTAAAAGTATTTATATCAAAAACAACTACCGAATTGGCTTTACCATCACTAATAAAACCTTTTCCGGCACTATTTACGGTAGCAATACCATGAACGCCTTTCATATCACTAATTGTAGCAACGACCGTTTCAGTAGCAATATCAATTACATTAACAGTGGCACCATGTGAAACGAATAGTTTGTTATTTACCTGATCGATAAACAAATAGTCGTACCCCCCATCACCGGGTACTGAAACTGCTTTATCAAAAGTATAAACATTACTTTGCTGAGCTGAAGCTATTATAGTGTAAAAAGAGATGCATACAATGAATATAAACTTACATAAATGTCTAAGCATAAAATGAACTTTTTTGATATAGTTAGCAAAGATTAATGTTAATTGATAATCATAATTTATCTTAATGATAGTTTAATAAAAGTAATTTTACATTTAAATTTAATCAATATTAAATTTAAGTAATTAAGATTAAAAAAAAGCTAAGAGGGAAAGTAATCCAAATTATATCATTTCTTTGGCTCCTGAAATAATTCACATGATAAAAAGACGCCATTATAATATAAAATTTATTTTGTTTTTGTGCTGTATAGTTTCTGCTAGTCTTAGCCATGCTCAAATAAAAGGTAAGATTATTAATGCAAGTACAGGCGAACCATTGTTAGGAGCATCCATTCATTTAAAAAATGCAAAAAAAGGTATCGCAAGTGACAGTGCCGGTTATTTTGTTTTGAATCAGCCTATTGGCAAATCACAATCTATTACTTTCTCCTCTACTGGGTTTGAAACTAAAGATACTATAATAAATCTCACTAACAACAGTCCAATTTTTCTTACTATATATCTTACAGAAAAGAAAGAACAAATGGAAGATGTAGTATTGGTATCTTCCTCCAGAACAAACTCAAGAATAGAAGATTTACCCACCAAAGTAGAAGTATTGGGAGCAGAAGAAGTACATGAGGAGAATCAAATAAAACCAGGAAACATAGCCAGTCTGTTAGGAGATATAGCTGGCGTACAAATACAAGCAACCAATGCGACAACAGGTAATGCTGACATGAGAATACAAGGTCTATCAGGACAATACACTCAACTACTCCGCGATGGGATGCCTTTGTATGGAGGGTACGGCGGCAGCTTTAGTATACTTCAAATACCCCCTTTAGATCTTCAACAAATAGAGTTGGTAAAAGGATCTAATTCTACTTTATATGGTGGTGGAGCCATTGCAGGAATGGTAAATTTGATTTCTAAAAAGCCTAAACTTGCTCATGATGACCATAGCTTTACCATCAATAGAAGTTCTACCGAAGAAACTAACTTCAATACTTTTCATTCAGGGAGAAATAAACAATTTGGTTATTCTGTATTTGCAGGAGCAACTAATCAAAATTATATAGATGTAGATAAAGATGGATTCACTGACATTCCTGCAGTAAATAATATATTTATCCATCCAAGATTCTTCATTTATGGCAAACATAAAAGTGAAACTGCCATAGGGTACACCTTAACGTATGAAGATAGAAAAGGTGGTGATATGTACGTAATGGATAACAAAGCTGATGTGCTGCACAGTTTTTTTATCAGCAACAAAAGTATACGACATACAGCAGATATCATCTGGGATAAAAAGATGAATAATGATGCGATTACTGCAAAAGCGAGTGTTAGTTTATTTGATAGAAAAGTAGAAACTAATGTAAACAAACTAGAAGGTAATCAAAGTTTGTGGTATACAGAAGTTGCATATAATCATAATAGTAAAAACCACAAATTGGTAGCTGGAATTAATTTTAATGGAGACAACTTTTCTAAACAATTGCCTGATACTACTTCCCTACCTAATGAGCAAAGTAATACCCTCGGACTATTTATTCAAGATGACTGGAAAGTCAGTTCCAGATTCTTTATTCAAGGCGGATTAAGATTAGATTACCATAATCAATATGGAAGCTATTTATTACCAAGAATATCCATGATGTATAAACCAAATAAAGCATTTACATTCAGATTGGGTGGTGGTCTTGGGTATAAAAACCCATCAATATTTAATGGAGAAATTGATGAGAGAGATTATCGTTTTGTAAATGGCTATGCAAATGGTATAGTAGCAGAGAGAAGTTATGGCATCAACTGCGATATGAACTATAAAACAAAGATTGGAGAATGGAACTTAACCTTCAATCAAACTTTCTTCCATACTGAGATCAGCAAACCTATTTCACTAAACACCAGTAGCAATAAGTACTATTATTATAATGAAAATAATTCTTTAAAAACAACTGGATCAGAGACCTATGTTCAACTAAAAGAAGATGAGCTGGAACTATACTTTGGCTATGTGTATACAGATGCTAAAAGGACGTACAACCCAATTAATAATAATGTGCCATTGATAGCAAAGAACAAGTTTGCTACTATTGTTACTTATGAATTTGGAGAACATTTCAGAGCTGGCATTGAAGCTACATATTATGGAAAACAATATCTGGACAATGGCACTGAAACGGAAGGGTATTTGTTTAGTGCATTAATGATGAATTATAAAACTGGCATATTCTCCTTTGTATTAAACTGTGAGAATCTTTTAGACTATCGACAAAACAAAAATAATAGCATTGTAATGGCACCATATACCAACCCTACTTTTAAAGAAATATGGGCACCTATCGATGGGCGTATAGTTAATCTTAGCATGATGGTAAAATGGTAAGAAAGAATAGTATATACTAGATAGCAATTATAACTAAGGCAATTAATATTTTATGAAAATGTAATTGCTTTACAAATTTAAAGGTGTAACCAAATAAACATTTATAATAGTTAATCCAGACAATTTCATTTGTAAACAATTGCGGTCTGTTCAATATTATATCCTTATTTTGTCGTAATCGATCTTATTAAACAGCAATCAATCGATTTTATTTATTGATTAATCAACAATTAAAAGGAAGGAACTAATCTGATGCAATTGAATACCGTTATTTTTGATATGGATGGCTTATTAATAGATAGTGAGCCTTTATGGCAGGAAGCCGCAGAAGATGTATTTGGCATATACAATTTCAAACTTACTCTTGCAGAGTATGAAACAAGTACAGGCCTTAGAACTAAAGAGTTTGTAGACTATTGGTTTAAAAGATACAATGTTGATCTTCTTCATAGTGCTGATGCAGAAAGAAGAATTATTGAAGTTGTAACTGATAAGATTATTAATAAGGGAAGAATCATGCAAGGGGTTCCTTATATTTTCAATTTCTTTGCTACTCTTAATTTCAAAATAGGTATTGCTTCTTCTTCACCAAAAGAACTGATAGATATTGTGGTAGAAATGGCTGGCATTGGTAAATACGTACATGCAGTATCATCAGCACAGGAATTACCTTATGGAAAGCCTCATCCTCAAGTATATCTTGATTGTGCTAATTTATTACAGTCTGCACCCGAAGAATGTTTATGCTTTGAAGACTCTTTTAATGGAATGATAGCCGCAAAAGCTGCTAAGATGAAATGTGTTGTAGTGCCCGCTATTCATCAGGCTAAT
>CANFLJ010000134.1 GCA_947447815.1 Chitinophagaceae bacterium
CCTGGAATGGAACTTTACAGAACCTAAAATAGAATGGTTCAAAGGTGCTAAACTTAATATTACCGAGAATTGTCTCGACAGACACCTTGAAAAGCATGGTGATGATCCTGCTATTATCTGGGAACCTAATGATCCTGAAGAGCATCACAGAATACTTACTTATAGAAAACTACACGAAAAAGTTTGTCAGTTTGCCCATGTACTTAAAAACAATGGTGTAAAAAAAGGCGACCGTGTATGTATATATATGGGTATGGTGCCCGAACTGGCTATATCTGTATTGGCATGTGCAAGAATAGGTGCTATTCATTCCGTTATTTTCGGAGGATTTTCAGCGCAGTCTATTGCAGATAGATTGTTTGACGCTCAGGCCGAATTTATTGTTACTTCAGATGGCGCATATCGCGGACAGAAAGATATTCCTTTAAAAAGCGTTATCGACGATGCTTTAATTGGTAACAGAACCATCAAAAAAGTAATCGTTTGTACCCGTACCCGTACAGCCGTTTCTATGCTGAAAGGCCGGGATGTATGGTGGGAAGATGAAGTGAAGAAAGTGGAAACAATGGGATTGCATGATTTTCCTGCCGAAGAAATGGATGCAGAAGATCCTTTGTTTATTCTATATACCTCTGGTAGTACTGGCAAACCTAAAGGGGTAGTGCATAGCTGCGCCGGTTATATGCTGTTTACCAATTACACATTTGTAAATGTATTTCAATATCAGTCTGGTGATATTCATTTCTGTACCGCAGATATTGGCTGGATTACTGGTCATAGTTATATAATATATGGACCTTTAAGTGCTGGAGCAACTTCCTTGATGTTTGAAGGAGTACCTACCTGGCCTGATGCTGGAAGATTCTGGGATATAGTAGATAAGTTTAAAGTAAATATATTATACACCGCTCCTACTGCTATCCGTAGCTTGATGGGCTTTGGACTAGGCCCTGTTCATGGTCATAGTCTTAATAGCTTAAGAATTCTGGGAACAGTAGGCGAACCTATTAATGAAGAAGCATGGCATTGGTATCATGAAAATATTGGTAAAGGAAATTGCCCGATTGTAGATACCTGGTGGCAGACAGAAACGGGTGGGGTATTAATTTCTAACCTTGCAGGTATTACACCGGAAAAACCAAGTTGGGCTACACTTCCTATGCCAGGAGTAGAGCCGGTACTGGTAGATGAAAATGGAGTGGAGATTGTTGCTAAGGAGGGAGAAACGATCTCTGGCAACCTTTGTATCAAATCGCCTTGGCCTTCCATTCTTCGTACCACTTATGGCGATCATGACCGTTGCAGAACCAATTATTTTAGCACTTATCCTACTATGTACTTTACGGGGGATGGTGCCATGAAAGATGAAAATGGTTTCTATAGAATTACTGGTCGGGTAGATGATGTATTAAATGTAAGTGGTCACCGTATTGGTACTGCCGAAGTAGAAAACGCCATCAATATGCACGCAGGTGTTGTAGAAAGTGCAGTAATCGGCTATCCGCACGATGTAAAAGGACAGGGCATTTACGCCTTTGTTATTTATCAGGGTTCCCATATACAAGGTACACACGGCGATTTTCCAATGATCAGAAAAGATATTCTGGAAACCGTTACCCGTATCATTGGCCCGATAGCTAAACCAGATAAAATACAGTTTGTAAAAGGATTGCCTAAAACACGTAGTGGAAAAATTATGCGTAGAATATTACGTAAGATTGGAGAAGGTGATATTCAGAATATAGGCGATACTTCTACCCTACTAGATCCGGGTGTAGTAGAAGAAATTATTAACGGAAAAATGTAAGTCAGTTTTCGGTTCAGTTTCAAAATAAAAGGCCCCGCTTTCTAGCGGGGCTTTTGCTTTATAGAAGTTAATTGACTTGTAAATAAGGAACTCGATAAGTAAGTGCTGAAGTTGAGGTTTTCTCGTCGCCCCTGTGCTATTGCATTGCTCCTGTTGTGCATTCGCTTTTTTAAACTTCTGTTTCAAATCGCCTTTTATAAAGTTCAAATTGTTCTTTAATTATAGCGTCAATATTCTCTCTGTTTGCACCTTCCCAATAGTGTTGATAATCGGCATAAAGTAAACCGTCTTTAGCCCAACACAAAAGAGCCAAATCAAAATATTCGCTGTCCATGTCAAGTTCGTAGTAAATGTCTCTAAACTCCCTTAAAACTTTATCATACTTTTCTGGTTTATTCATATTTGTACTAAGCAGAAAGTAAACATAGTTCCTCAAAGTTTGTCTTTTGTCCGAATAGTCTAAGTTGAAATCTTTGAAAAT
The DNA here is from genome assembly GCA_947447815.1 of Chitinophagaceae bacterium. GTDB lineage: Bacteria > Bacteroidota > Bacteroidia > Chitinophagales > Chitinophagaceae > CANFLJ01. Next base: position 2,289 of record CANFLJ010000134.1, read on the forward strand.
TTTAGTTGTCAATTCTTGTAATTCAAATTGATTGTATGGTCTTGTTTTTCCTGCAAGCTCATAAAGATTGGCAGATTCGTAACCCGCTTCAATCATTTCAATCGCCCAATCAATCCAACTTTCATTGATGTCTGAATTAAATGCTTTTTCCTTTAAGATTTTATATGTTGATAAAACAGAATTTTTCATTCAGTCAATTGTTACACTACCAATAATTACATAATCGAACTCGTCTGTATCGGCAGTTACCAAAGCACCCCCAACTGTCACAGAGTAAAAATGTAACAAAGGTTTAAAATTTGTTTTCTCATATCTCGGTGTAAGTTCAATTAAATCACTTGTCAATTTTTTTCCTGAAATCGGTTTTGTCAGTTGTACTAAAAGTTTATTACCGCCTCTATCTGAAAGAATTTTACCAAATAAATTTCCTTCCCAATCCCAAGGTTCACTTACTATAATTCTAACGGTTTGTCCTTGTAAACTCATTTTGTGTAGAGTATCATTTTAAATTGATGCACAACGAACAGGAATCGCGATGGCAGAGTATGAATGTTACCTCCGCAAATAACCAAAGTTCAATTACTATCCAGAAGTCAAATATAAGAACTGGTGCTCAATAGTCCTCGTCTGCACCAAACTGAATCAAATTAAAATATCCCGAAGCTTCGGGATTCCTCCCCCTGCTATTGCAAATCCTGTTAGAGGTTCGGTATTCTGTCTATATTTTTTTTTGTTCAACGAAATCAATCAACTCAATTCTAGTACCAAGTACAAAAGAAATTCTTGACAATATGTCTAAGCCAACGGAATAACGTCCTTGTTCAATACGGCTAAGATTGGCTGCATCAATATTTGCAGCTTGGGCAAGTATCTTCGCTTCAATATTTTTTTGTTTTCTCAAGTCTCGTATTCTTGTTCCTATTCTTACTCTTTCTTGTTGTTGAAAAATTCTCTCCTCGTCTCTGTCGCCCTTTCCGCCATTAATTCCAAGTCCTTCAAAATAATTCATTTGTATCCAAACCCAATAATGCATACTCATACCTGTACTGTCTCCCAAATTATCTTTGAAATATTTTTCAAAATAATACGCTAGTTTTTCTGCATAGTGGTTTTGGGCTGTTTTTGGAGTTGGGAAGAAAGTGTTCCAAGTGAATTTTTCTCCATCTTGTGCAATGACCTCAATAGTAGAATCATCTACAAATCTCGATTGTAACATAATTAGTGTTGCCGTGTTTATGGTGTTGCCGTCACCTTTAAGTTTATTCAACAAAAATAAAGAAAATATTTAATAATTGGCAAATTTACCAATTATTAATTTTAATAGATACGTATTAACTTACTTTATGTCTATCTGCCATCAATTATTTATACAGATTAGAGTAATTGGGTAATGACTATCTTTTTTATTTTAATACATCTGCAACTTTACAGAAGTACTAAAATATTTTAGTTGCTTCATCCACAACTTTGCAGTACTGCCTTTTTATTTATTTTTATTCATTTACAATTTTAGTCTATAACCAAATTTTTCATTTTAATACATCTACAATTTTACGCTATTACCGTTTGTCGAATATTGGTTGTTCTTTCTTTTTGTAGATGTCTCCTTTTTTTTATTTTAGTAGTCTCTACGTTTTGCAGATGTCCAATCTGTAACATTTTGGTTGTTCCTCCAAAATGAAGAGGAGCCTTTTGCGAAATTTTGGTTGTATCGCTGTTTTGAAGATGTTCCATTTTGTTTATTTTGGTTATAGACCAACTTCTTGCATGTATTAAATTGAAAAACTTAACATCATACTACCTTTTTAAACGGGTTTCCTAAGGAAAAATGATAAAATAACATCCGCAAAATATGTTGAATTTATATTGGCTGATTACTTAAAAAGTACAACTTATTACTCAAATTTCCTAAGCAGTTTTTACAATAATAATTTTCTTTTAAAACGGTATGGTTATGTTAATAATAAACAAGCTGATATATGTCATATATAATACCAATGTTAAAGATTCTATTTGTACTATATAAAAAATTGCTCCTATGAAATCACTTATAAATGTTACTACCAATCCATTTGAAAAAGCACTCGAAAACTGTTCTTACGAAAATGCTGTAAAATTCCTGGATGATACTTCCGGCAGATTTGAAGCCAACAACAGCAGTGGAAAATACACGGCCACACTGAGTGAGCTAATTACGAATAAAGAAATATATAAATCGGGGGTAGTAAAATTGCAAAAGGGAGATCAAAAGAGTGCAACTAAATCGGTTGGTGCAAATACAAATATCATAAATGTTGTAGGGCATAGATTGTATAATAAAGTAGAAGATACATTTGGACTTCGCTCTCCTAAACTGTTGGAATTTTTTCCTACTGGTAAAGCTGGATTAAATGGTGCAAGTCGTGGTTATATACCCGTACTCATAAAAATATGGAACAATAAAGCCCTTGCCTATCCTACAGAACTGGGACTTGATTGGGTAACCGAAATTGGAGGTTTGAATGATATTTGGAATAAGGGCATTAAAGCACAGAGTGGCGAAAAAAGCACGGTAAAATCGGGGGTAACTATTACTGGTGACATTAGTGTAACAGTTGCTCAAAATCTGTGGGATTTATGTTTGCAGGTGCAGGTAAATAATCAGCCACATGCAGAAAAGGTAATCAATACCTATTTTGATACTACCCCACTAAACACCAAAAACCATAGTGATAGTGATGGTTTGGGCAGATGTTTGGGCGGGATAAAGAATACCGAAGGAATTGTAATGAGTGCAGTTGCCATTACTTTGATTAATAATAACAATGAAGTAATTTGGACTGGGAGTACGAAAAAAACAGGCCATTTCCAAACACCTAGTTTGCCAATAGGAATGTACCATGTGCGTTTTGTTAAAAACAAATATGTAACCCAAACAATTAGTTACGAAATACAGGATGCAGCAGATGTAGAAGTGAATATAATAATGGAGGCTTCGCTGATAGTATAGCTTGTAATAAACGATACCTATATTAAACCCAGCATTTGAAATTTGTTTTACTGCTTTTTAATAGATATTTGTGGGCTCAAATAAAGGGTTATGTCAAAATCGTATAGTGTAAAAGGAAATCTGGTAGATGTTTGGAAACAAGAAATCTATCCTGCAGAAGTAATAGTGGAAGGAAGTAAAATAGTTGCTATAAATACAATAACCGTAGCAGAGGCTAGTACATTACCCTATATTCTTCCTGGTTTTGTAGATAGCCATGTGCATGTAGAAAGCAGTATGCTGATACCTTCCGAGTTTGCCCGTCTGGCAGTAGTTCATGGTACCGTAGCCACCATTAGTGATCCGCACGAAATAGCCAACGTGAATGGAATGGAAGGCGTAGAATTTATGATAGAAAATGGTAAGAAGGTCAACTTTAAGTTCAACTTTGGTGCGCCTAGTTGTGTGCCAGCAACCATCTTCGAAACTGCAGGAGCAACCGTTGACAGTGCCGATATTGAAGCCTTAATGAGCCGTCCTGAAATTTTATACCTGAGCGAGATGATGAACTTCCCTGGTGTTTTATTCAAGGATGAAGAAGTAATGAAAAAAATTGCGATTGCTCATAAATATAATAAACCAGTAGATGGTCATGCCCCAGGTTTAAGAGGCTCTGA
>CANFLJ010000135.1 GCA_947447815.1 Chitinophagaceae bacterium
TCCTGTTTGTTGCCCTTCTTTACTAAGTATAAAGGTGGTTGAGCAAGGTATACATAACCCGATTCTACCAACTCCTTCATATAACGGAAGATGAAAGTAAGAATCAATGTTGCAATGTGGGAACCATCCACATCGGCATCGGTCATGATAATTAGTTTATGATAACGGATCTTAGTTACGTTCAATGCTTTAGGATCGTCGGGCGTACCAATGGTAACCCCCATTGCAGTGAAGATATTACGTATTTCCTCGTTCTCGTAAATCTTGTGCTCCATTGCTTTTTCTACGTTCAGAATCTTACCACGCAATGGCAGGATAGCCTGAAAGCTACGTTCTCTTCCTTGTTTTGCAGTACCACCGGCACTATCCCCTTCCACCAGGTATAGTTCGCACTTTTCAGGATCTCTTTCGCTGCAATCGGCCAGTTTACCCGGCAAACCACCACCGCTTAATACGGTTTTACGTTGTACCAGTTCTCTTGCTTTCTTAGCGGCTACTCTTGCCTGTGCTGCTAAAACTATTTTAGAAATTACATTCTTTGCTTCTCTTGGATTCTCTTCTAAGTAAATCAATAAAGCCTTAGAAACCGTAGTTTGTACAATCCCACTCACCTCGCTGTTACCCAGTTTGGTTTTGGTTTGTCCTTCAAACTGAGGTTCAGGAACTTTAACAGAGATAATAGCACTAAGACCTTCACGGAAATCATCGCCTTCTACTTCTACCTTAGCTCTTTCAAAAAGACCTTCTTTATCACCATATCCTTTAAATACACGGGTGATAGCGGTTCTGAAACCAGCTACGTGTGTACCACCTTCGATGGTATTGATGTTATTTACGTAAGAGAAAATGTGTTCCTTGTAATCATCGCTATAGCTCATGGCTACTTCTACCGCCACATTGTTTACTTCGTCGTACCCTTCGAAATACAATGTTTTTCCTATCAATGGAACACGGTTACTGGTTTGATCCAGCATTTCTACAAACTCTACTATACCACCTTCACTGTAAAACTCTTTAGTATAATGCGATCCATCTTCCAGTGTTTCTCTAAGATCGTTCAGAATAATTCTGATTTTACGATTCAGGAAAGACAGTTCTCTCAATCTACCTTCCAGTATTTCTTTCTGGAAAACGGTAGACTGCATGATAGAATCATCCGGCCAGAAGTGAACCGTTGTACCCGTTTCGTGCGATTCACCAATTTCTCTTACAGAGTATTGAGGAACCCCTTTCTTATATTCCTGTTCAAATATCTTTCCTTCTCTTTTTACGGTTACCTGCATCAATTTACTCAATGCATTCACGCAACTTACCCCCACACCGTGCAAACCACCAGATACCTTGTAGGTATTTTTATCAAACTTACCACCGGCATGCAATACGGTCATTACTACTTCCAGTGCACTACGTTTTTCTTTAGTGTGCATGGCAGTAGGAATACCACGACCATCATCCTCTACGCTTACCGAATTGTCTTCGTGAATATTTACGACGATGTTTTTACACCAACCCTGAAGGGCTTCATCTATTGAGTTATCAACTACTTCATATACTAAATGGTGTAAACCTTTCACCCCAATATCGCCAATGTACATGGCTGGTCTTTTTCTTACGGCTTCCAGTCCTTCTAATACCTGAATACTATCGGCACCGTAATCCTTATTCTCTTCGGCAAACTGATCCAATTCTTCGTTGTTCATATATTTAAAATAATCCTAGAAATTAACTTCTCTAAAAGAGGGGGTAAAGATAAAGGAAAACACCCTTTCTTTAAGCTGTTTTTGCCTTTAAAACGGATTTGGGGAAAACATTGTGATATAAACCAAAAAAGAGCCGCTAAACAGTTAGCGGCTCTTTTGATAACATTATCATATTTACTGTGCAGATTATTCTGCTTCAGCTACTACTTCTCTTACTTCCGGAATCATTCTTTTCATCATTCCTTCGATACCCGATTTAAGGGTAATCATCGATGATGGGCAACCACTGCAACTACCTTGTAGCATCAGGGTTACGGTACCACTATCATAGCTTTTAAACTGAATAGCGCCGCCATCCATTTCTACCGCTGGTTTTACGTAGCTTTCCAGCAATTCTTTTACTCTTTTTACTACATCATCGTCATCAGCACTGGCTACATTGCTTGATTCTTGCTTAACTTTAGCGGCTTCTTCTTCATTTACCACTACTCCACCTGCTTCAAGATATTCTTTCAGAAATATTTTGATGGTAGGTATTACATCCTGCCAGTCATCCGTATCGGAAGTCTTGGTTAGGGTAATAAAATTGCTGGCTATAAAAACGCTTTTGATAAATGGAAAACAGAAAAGCTCTTTAGCTAAAGGAGAAGGACCAGCCTGACTTTCATCTTGAAAATCAATGCTTTTGCCTGGATACAACAACTTGTTTGCAACAAATTTCATTGTTTCCGGATTGGGTGTCATTTCGGTATAAATACTGATTACCGGATTGCCTGTCTTGATCATAACTTTTATATTAAATCCTTTAAAAGATGAGCAAATGTAACGACTGTATCGGGTAAACAGGTAATTGAAGGTTAAAATGACTTTTATGTGAAGTTAAAATTCCACATATCGCAATGTACAAATCTGTATTTTTACCCCTGTTGAGTAACCATTATGCATAAAGAAAACGAGAAATTAAGGGTTGATAAATACTTGTGGGCAATACGTGTTTTTAAGAGTAGAAGCATTGCTTCGGAGGCCTGCGATAAGGGCCGGGTAAAGCTAAACGGCCTATCGGTAAAGGCTTCTAAAACAGTAACTATCGGAGATCAATACGAAGTGAGGACGGAAGCCAAGAACTGGGTATTGAAAGTAACCGCACTATTGTATACGCGCGTTCAATACAGTGAAGCCATTAAATACTATACCGATCTTACCCCACCGGAAGATAAAGATCTGATGCCTTATCAATCGGAATCTTTCTATACCGGGAAAAGATTGAGTAAAGTAGGCAGACCCACCAAGAAGGAAAGAAGGAATATAGAAGGATTTACGGATGGAGAAGAGAAGTTTGAGGAGTAAGGAGGTAGGAGATAGGAAAATACAGTTACTAGTTGCCGGTAACCAGTAACTTGTAACTAGCTAAAAGTGTCCGGTTACTTTATTTATCACGATACAAAAAGGAGCGCCTTGCGTATGTTGCGGGCGCTCCTTTTATCTTTAATAAGTATATTATTCTGCTGTAGCTGCTGCTTCCTCTTCCTCGCCAGTAGGAAACTCTAAAGAAATATCTGCCGCTTTCAATTGCGAAAACCATTTTACCATCTTCTTCATATCGCTGGCATATACTCTACCAAAATCCATGGTAGGATATACTACTTCAAAATATGCTTTTACCGCTTTAGGGTCTTTTTCGGAAGGTAATTCCTGTGTGCTCGCTTTCATTGCCTGAAATACCTCTATCAGATTTACATTCTCTCTTTCGGTAAATACTTCAATGTTTACCACCTGTGTAAACTGATGTTGACGATTGCTTACAAACTTAGTTGCTTTATCATCCAAAGAACGCACAATAGCACCATCTGTTTTGCTGGCCACAAACTCGAACAATCCAGGTAAACCTACTACTGATATCAATTTGCTATACTCCATACTCCAATTTTAGGGCTGCAAAGTAAGGGGAAATAACAATTAGCTAATTAGCTAATTTGATGATGTGCTAATGAATACAGATACTAAAATGATTATTTAACAAGGATAGTTGCAGGTTCCCAGTTACAGGTTACCGGTAACCAGTAACCTGCAACTGTTTTAATTTTCTAATGCTTTAATTACTGATATTTAGGACTCAGCTTCTTTTCTTCCTCCGTCAAATCGGTTAACACAAACTTTCTGATGTCGTTTATCTGCATCTCATTCAACGATGCCACCACATTACTATAGGTAGAAAGGCTGGTAGGCTTGATGATAACCGTAGTAACCGTATCGGTACCCCATCTTTCCTGTACCATTTTCTTTTTATTAATCAACATCTTCCTCAATCCATTGTCTTTAAAGGTTACGCTAGCCATTTTACCTACCTCATCGCCATTATAATAGTCCACTGTATTATTATCCCTCAATATCAGGGTAACGGTTTTACTTACTGCCGCTTTGGTAGAAGGACCATCCGCAGGAAGATCCAGCCTTAGTGCATGATTCTTTGTCATGGTAGTGGTAATGATAAAGAAGGTAATCAATAAGAATCCAAGATCAACCATTGGAGTTAAGTCTACCTTGGTAGATAATACTCTTCTTGGATGTTTTCCCTTTGCTGCTTTGTTGCTAATGATTTCGGCCATGATGATTAATTTTAATTGTTCTGAATATTGTTTTCCTGAATCGTGAGTCGTGAATCGTGATTAATACAGACCAAAAACTTTGGTAATGCTTCACGCTACACAATAAAGATGTATAGAAAGTATTTTTTCCATAATCTCCATCGTATAATCATTTCCTTGCAATGCATATAAAGAATAATTTAAAAACCAGCAACCGGAAACCTGAAATGGTATTCTCCTTCCCTCCTTTCTCTGCGGCAATGTATTTGTATTTGCATTAAGCGTTTAGCGTTCTGCTGTATTAATCCGCAAATGCTAATGCTTAAATCTGCTAATTATATCTCTATTCCCCCTTTTCTATATCGTTTACGCATAAAAAGTGCTGAATATCATTTTTCTACTTCATAATCTGCTATACTTTTGCGCCACTAAAAAATAAATTATGGATTTCAGAATAGAAAAAGACACCATGGGTGAGGTTAAAGTACCTTCTCATGTTTATTGGGGTGCTCAAACCCAACGTAGTATCGAGAACTTCAAAATTGCACAGGACATCAATAAGATGCCTAAACAGATTATTGAAGCATTCGCATATCTGAAAAAAGCAGCTGCTCTGGCCAACAATGAACTTGGCGTTTTGTCCGACGAAAAAACAAAGGCTATAGGCAATGTTTGTGACGAAATTTTAGACAACAAATTAGATGATCAGTTTCCTTTAGTAGTATGGCAAACCGGTAGCGGTACCCAAAGCAATATGAACGTAAACGAAGTAGTTGCCTACCGTGCACACGTGATTAATGGTGGTGCTTTGACTGATAAAGACAAGTTTATTCATCCAAACGATGATGTAAACAAATCACAATCCAGCAATGATACTTTCCCTACTGCAATGCACATTGCAGCGTATAAAATACTGACTGAAGTAACTATTCCTGGAATAGAAAAACTAAGAGATACCCTTGCAGCTAAGAGCAAAGAATATATGCAGGTGGTTAAAATTGGTCGTACCCACTTCATGGATGCTACTCCTATTACTGTAGGACAGGAATTCAGTGGTTATGTATCGCAGTTAAACCATGGCTTAAAGGCTATCAAGAATACTTTGGAACACCTTAGCGAACTTGCTTTGGGTGGTACAGCCGTTGGTACTGGTATCAACACACCAAAAGGATACGATGTAGTGGTTGCAAAACACATTGCACAACTTACCGGTCTTCCTTTTGTAACTGCCGAAAACAAGTTTGAGGCATTAGCGGCTCACGATGCTATCGTAGAATCGCATGGTGCTTTAAAGACTGTTGCGGTTAGTCTGATGAAGATTGCCAATGATGTTCGTATGCTTTCTTCTGGCCCTCGTAGTGGTATTGGTGAAATATTTATTCCAGATAATGAGCCAGGATCTTCTATCATGCCAGGTAAAGTAAATCCTACGCAGTGCGAAGCGTTAACCATGATTGCTGCTCAGGTTTTGGGCAATGATGTGGCTATTAATATTGGTGGTGCAACAGGTCATTTTGAACTGAATGTATTTAAACCAGTAATGATCTTCAACTTCCTGCA
>CANFLJ010000136.1 GCA_947447815.1 Chitinophagaceae bacterium
CAACATCCTGTGTAAGTTGTGGCAAATTCTGAGACTGCGAAAACTCGAAGTTGTAAAAATCCAGAAACATATTAGGCGCAATCATTGGTATAAAACTACTCGATTCATCCCATGTCCAGTGCTGATCATGCACATCAATAAAAGATGCAGGAGCACTTTCGAAGGCTATATCCGTGTAAAACGGAAAGCGATCACTATTACTTTGTATTGATGCTTTATATCTGCTTGGGGTGAGTATGCCTACTTCATCCAGAAAGCCTTGTTTTTTTAGCTGTTCTATTTCTGTTGCCTCAATAGTTGTATTATGGATGTTCTGACTGGTCAATACTTTATTTACTACCAGAAAATTGGCAACACTATCCTGATTGGTTTTGTGATGTAGTAAATAATTGTAGTTTACCTGAAGCTGTATTGCCGACAACATGAGTAATAAAGCTATTGACAGACCGAGTATAGCCATAAACCATCTGGTACGTCCCGAAGCTGTTCTGATTAGTTTTTTAAGAAGCAATTGAAGCATGGCTATATTGTTGGTGGTTACTGGTTACTGGTTGCTGGTAGCTAGTAGCAGGTAAATAAAGTTTATATATTAGTGATAACATGTAAATTGATTAACGCAAAAATAAGGAAAGAGGGGAAAGGCAGAAAGAGATACTGCTTAAGGCTGAACGCTGAATACAGATTTGTATTAACAAAAAAACCGCCTCAGTATTACTAAGGCGGTTTTGGTATTTAATGCAGGACTATCATCCTATAAACTGATGAAATTCATCTTTTAGTTCGTTAAAAACTTTTGTAAACAGATCAAAATGATCTTTTACGTGCCTGTGTGGAATACGGTTTCCAAAATTAGGATGGTGTTCCGCTTCCTGAATGTGGTGTTTAATCTCGTGTTTAAGATCGTGAATATTGATTGACTGAACGTGGAACTGATTGTGAAAATGTTCTATTCCTTTGAGTGTTTCATGATCCGTTTTACCTGGTGCAAAAACGTACAATTCACTTCTCAAGGCCGCAACCTCTTCTTTCAGTTCTTTTAGTTTACTTACCCACTCTTTACATTCATCAATCAAAAGGTGATGTTGTTCTTCGGTAACCATGGCGTTTAATTTTTATTAATGATACAATCGTAATTCAGACCCAAAGTTGATGAAACTTTTTGGGATAAGAAATGACATTTGTCATTAATTGAAATTAACTGTCAAAACAACTCCTTTTTTACACTACCAACCCAATACCCAGGCAAAAATTAAAGGGGCAACAATGGTTGCATCACTTTCTACAATAAACTTAGGGGTATGAATATCCAGTTTACCCCAGGTTATTTTTTCGTTTGGTACTGCACCACTATAACTACCATAAGAGGTAGTACTATCGCTTATCTGACAGAAATAACTCCAGAAAGGCACATCATGCCATTCCAGATCCTGATACATCATTGGTACCACACAAATTGGAAAATCTCCTGCAATACCACCCCCTATCTGAAAGAATCCAACTCCTTTACCACCACTATTGGCTCTGTACCATTCGGTAAGAAATACCATGTATTCAATACCACTTTTTACAGTACTTGCTTTCAATTCATTCTTAATTACATAGCTGGCAAAGATGTTTCCGGTAGTACTATCCTCCCATCCTGGCACTACAATTGGAATATTTCTTTCGGCTGCAGCAATAATCCAGCTGTCTTTTGGGTCTATCTCATAGTATTGTTCCAGCTCGCCACTTAACACTGTTTTATATAAAAATTCGTGTGGAAAATATCTTTCTCCTTTTGCTTCCGCATCCATCCATTGTTTTACAAGGTGTTTCTGTAAACGACGGAACGCTTCTTCTTCCGGAATACAGGTATCGGTAACACGGTTATAATGATTCTCTAACAAATCCCACTCATCCTGTGGTGTTAAATCTCTGTAATTAGGTACTCTTTTATAATGAGAATGCGCAACCAGATTCATCACATCTTCTTCCAGATTGGCACCAGTACAACTAATAATATCTACTTTGCCCTGACGAATCATTTCAGCAAAAGAAATTCCTAACTCAGCAGTACTCATAGCACCAGCAAGTGTAACCATCATTTTGCCACCTTCCAGCAAATGAGTTTCATACCCTTTTGCAGCATCTACCAATGCAGCAGAGTTGAAATGGCGATAATGTTTTTCTACAAACTGAGAAATGGGACCTTTATTCATAATCTTTTTTAATTTGAGGGAGCAAATGTAATACTAATTAGCTAATACGATAATGTGCTGATTAGCTAATAAAAACAATCCTTAAGATTATACAATATTCTAGGAGTTTAATATGTTTCAATAGTTCAAAGTTGAATACAAAAGACAAGGAGACCATATAGGGAATATTAATTCAGTCATGAAATTTGATATTTTATTCATTTATAAAAGAGAACATTAAATTTGCATATCTAACAATCTTACAATAACACCTTTGAAGGATTGTTTACAAACTAGCATCATATTGTTATGCCAAAAAGGATTGTGAACTTATTTTTATGCTTAATACTACTTGCCGGAAGAAGTTCTGCTGAAGGAAATATTACTATAAAAATTCATTTTACATTTCAGGGAAAACCGCTGGTATTTAGAGATTCATCATACGTTACCAATAATGGAGATACCGTTACAATAGATATGTGCAAAATGTATCTGTCCAATTTCAAGCTTTTACAAAACAATAAAGAAGTATACAAGGAAAACTACAGCTATCACTTCATTAATCCTTTAAGAAGACGTGATTCTGTGGTATTAAAAAGTATAAAGGATAAATTTGATGCGCTCGAGTTTTGTATTGGCGTAGATAGTGTAACCAATACAAAGGGCGTATTGACAGGTGATCTGGACCCCGCTTTTGCTATGTACTGGGCCTGGAACAGTGGATATATAAATGCTAAAATAGAAGGAACTTCTACTCACTGCGCTACTCCGCAAAATAGATTCGAATACCATATTGGCGGATATCTTGCACCTTATCCATCCATTCAAAAGGTATTGATTCCTTTAACCGGAAAAGAGATTATTAATAACACCCTTATACTCAATGCTGATTTATCTAAATGGTTTACCGATATTCAATTGAGTAAAGAACCCAGCATTACTGTTCCTTCTGCTAAAGCGGTGAAAATGGCTCAGAACTATGCTTCCATGTTTTCAATTGCTTTATAGATGAATACAATCAAGGTACTTTTATCCATAACAACTTTATTGTTTTTATCCATAACGGTTATTTCTTTTTCGGAGAAACAAACTGGCGATGGTGAGGTAACTTTTAAAGTACCCAATGGATGGCCAAAACCTGTTTACGATTTTAAAAAGAATCCATTAAGTCAAGAAAGATTTAAGCTTGGTAGAAGATTGTTTTTCGACCCGGTATTGTCGCGCGACAGTAGTATTTCCTGCTCCTCCTGTCATACACAGTTTAGTGCATTTACCCATGTAGATCATCCGGTAAGTCATGGTATCAATGGACTAAAAGGTACGCGAAATTCTTTAACCATTTTCAACCTTGCCTGGAGTACTTCTTTCATGTGGGATGGTAGGGTAAAAACACTGGAAGAACAACCTGTAAATCCTATTACCAATCCGGTAGAAATGGATAACAGCATGGACAATGTAGTGAAAAAACTGAATGAATCTGATACTTATAAAGCCGACTTCAACAAAGCTTTTGGCTATGGTCCTATTACCAATCAGAAAGTACTGAAAGCAATTGCGCAGTTTCTGGTTTCATTGCAATCTACCAATTCTAAATATGATAAAGTAATTGTTCAGAAAAGTAAAGAGATTAGTTTCACGGAGGATGAAAAAAGTGGGTTACAGATTTTCAGAGACCACTGTGCCCAATGCCATAAAGAGCCCTTATTTACCGATAATCGTTTTAAGAATATTGGTATGAAAGTAATTCCTTTCTATAAAGATTATGGCAGAATGCTGATAACCCAAGACCCTAAAGATTCTTTGTTATTCAAAGTACCCTCCCTACGCAATGTTGCTGCTTCTTATCCTTACATGCATGATGGAAGATTTAATACATTAGAAGAAGTAATAGATCATTATAGATTTAATGTAGTGCAAAGCCCAACACTTGCCCCCGAACTTCGACAACCTTTGCGCATTAATGAGGAACAAAAAGCGCAACTCATTGCTTTTCTAAACACCCTCACCGACGAAGAATTTCTGTATGACATGAGATTCAGAAACTGGGTAAGATAAACAATTAGCTAATGTGCGAATTAGCTGATTAGCTAATTTAATACAAATGCTGTTGCTGGTTACCTGTTTCAAGTATTAAATGTTAAACTACTTAAACGTTGAACGTATTGAACCTTTTAAACACTTTGAACTATAAAAACCTGCTTCCTCCGAAGGTTTTATTATATTGCCTCGTCTATTTACCAAAGACTTCTTTATGCAAAAGAAATTAGGACAATTAATATTGGCTATGCTATGCTATATGCCTACCCTGTTAGCACAAGGCCCTTCGGTTACTTCCTGGGTAGTAAATACTACTGGAGCAACCGGATACAATGGAATAAAATCGAACGTACAACAAGTTCAATATTCCACTAACTACGTGTATATAAGTTGTACCTGTATTCCGGGTTATAGTATTGGGCCATGGAATGGTAATCCTAATACACCAAGCAATCAGAACTTTGTTTACAAAATTACCCGTAATCCTTCCAAAAATAGTGGCACAGCTACTAAAGTTGGCAACGGACATACAGGGGTATGGACCAATGGTGTTTCTATCTTTAATGTAAGCGATGCAATGAGCTATAACAATGCAGGCGTTTGGAATAGAAATGCTTACTACTGGGAAGGGGATAAATTTGGTACCGTTACTAATGGATTTGATAATTGTTTGGGACACCCACAACAGCAGGGCGAATACCACCACCATGTAAGTCCTAAGTGTTTGTATAACATATATGATAGCACACATCATTCCCCAATAATTGGTTATGCATTTGATGGATATCCTGTATATGGTGCTTATGGTTACAGCGATAGCATGAATACCAGTAGCAAAATAAGAAGAATGAGAACGGGGTATCATATTCGTAGTATCAGTGCCCGTACTACACTACCTAGTGGCGCTACCGCATCATCGGCAGGGCCAGCTATTTCTACTACCTACCCACTTGGTGCTTATCAGGAAGATTATGAATATACAGTAGGCTACGGCGATCTGGATGCCAGGAATGGTCGTTTTTGCAAAACCCCGGAATATCCAAATGGTACTTATGCCTATTTTGTTTCTCTGGATAGTACTTTAACGCCGGAATATCCTTACACCTTTTACGGAAGTTATTATGGTGTAGTTCCCGCTGGCACTACCGGCCCAACTTCGGGGCATACTACCATTACCGAAACGGTAACTACTTATGTTCCCTCTACTGGAGTTCCTGTAAATATTATTAGTTTCACTGGCAAAGCTTATAGTGATTATAATAAAATAAGCTGGACCGTTAATAATGAAATAGACAACGCCTATTTTGAAATAGAAAGATCCATTGACGAAAAATCGTTCGATAAAATTGGTGTTGTTAATACAACTGGCAATATTACCGAGCAACACAGCTATAGTTTTGAAGATAGTAAACCATTGGAGAAAGCCTATTATCGTTTTAAACAAGTGGATAAAAATGGGGCTTATACCTATTCTAATATAGTACCAATAAACAGGAAAGAAAAGATGAGCATAAAGCTATATCCTAATCCTACCAACAACTATCTGTTTTTGTTTATCAATCCTATTGCCGAAAATAATTTCACAGCAACAATTGTAGATGGTATAGGCAAAGTAGTGCTA
>CANFLJ010000137.1 GCA_947447815.1 Chitinophagaceae bacterium
ATTTAAGCTTTCACTTACCAGACACCATTGTACAGTAGAATATTTATTGTCATAAAAGGTGGCCGCCTCTTCTATCGACCAGCTCATGGAGCAATGATCTACAATAAAGTTGGTTGAGTTTTCTACATCCAGTCCATATACGGCAGGGTTGTTTGATTTTGACACATCACCCGGACGAAAATGCATGTAACGGATAATCAGATTGGTGCCATAAATCTTCACCATCGATCTTTTGGTACAGATACCATCACCAGGTGCTGTTTGCCCTGCAATGGTCATATTATTTCTAACAACTTTTATGGGAGTCAGTAAATCTATAATACCGCCTACTCTGAATACAATAGTTAATGGTTCTCCGGGATAAGCACTAAATGCCTGTCTGAAACTACCCGGACCGTCATCTGCCAGCGTAGTTACTTCGTATACCTTTCCGCCTCTTCCTCCCAAAGAATATTTACCATAACCTTCCGCTCCAGGAAAAGCAATTTGCTGTGCCTTTAAACCAGTAATACAACAGAGGGTAATAACAGAAAATAAACATAGTTTATTCAGGAAAGAAGCAAAAGATAAACGGCAGGCAGCTATCATAATTTTATAGTTGGTGTTATAATGAAGGAAGCTAAAGTAGTAAAAATTACAACAATAGCGATTAAAGCATTATTCTAACTGATAAAAATCTCCGCTCATAAAGCCCCAATAACTTTTATCCATATATAGAGTAGCGTATTATTCGAAATATTATTTTTACGGCTAAATAATTAATTATGATACAAAATCACGAGATAGACTATAAGATTTTCGGGGAAGAAATGCAATATGTAGAGGTAGAACTTGACCCGAACGAAACAGCTATTGCCGAACCCGGAGCCTTTATGATGATGGACGATGGTATTCAGATGGAAACCATGTTTGGTGATGGTAGTCAGCAGCAGAACAACAGTATTCTCAATAAGCTTTTTAGTGCTGGCAAAAGAATGCTCGTGGGTGAAAATTTATTCATGACGGCCTACACTAATATTGGTGCAGGCAAAAAGCATGTTTCTTTTGCTTCTCCTTATCCAGGTAAAATTATTCCATTAAATCTGCAGCAACTGGGAGGTACCATTATCTGTCAGAAAGATGCTTTTTTATGTGCTGCCAAAGGTGTTAGTATTGGTATAGAGTTTCAAAAGAAACTGGGTACAGGCCTCTTTGGAGGAGAGGGTTTTATTATGGAACGTCTGGAAGGGGATGGAATGGCCTTTATGCATGCCGGAGGTCACGTGTTGCAAAGAGAATTAGCACCAGGAGAATTATTGAAAATAGACACAGGTTGTATAGTAGGATTTACAGCAACCGTTGAATATGATATTCAGTTTGTAGGCGGCATTAAGAACACTATTTTTGGTGGAGAAGGCCTGTTCTTTGCTACTCTTCGCGGTCCGGGTACAGTTTGGATTCAAACATTGCCTATCAGTCGTTTAGCTGGTCGCATTTTACGTTATGCAACTACAACCCGCAAAGAGGAAGGTAGTGTGCTGGGAGGATTGGGTAACCTGCTGGATGGAGATGGATGGTAGGCAGTAAAAGAGTAGAGGCGCAATGCATTGCGCCTCTACTCTTTTTATCAATTGGAATATTTCCAGCAAATGATTAGAGAAATTTTTGAACTAATACTTTTAAATGTATTTCCTCACGACTCATGTTACTCACAACTCACGATCTTTCCTATGCTTTATTCTTCACCACAAACTTTCTTTGAAAATGGTCCAGCTCAGCATTCTCTGATGCCGGATTTCCAATAGCACTTGTTGCAAACTCAAAACCTGTATAGGTTTGTTCTACATCATTCAATACCGCTACTATTTCAGCTTCTTCTTTCAAGGTTACTAGCTTGGCACGGAACTCTTTTATATTAGGCAGTCCTTTTAAATAGTTGGCATAGTGTCGGCGCATTTCCAGTACTCCCACTGTTCCTCCCTTCCATTCTATAGATCTTTGTAAGTGCTTCTTACATACCTGCACCCTTTCTTCCACCGTAGGGGGAGCGAGTAATTCACCTGTTTTTACAAAGTGTTTTACCTCTCTGAATATCCATGGATAACCAATTGCGGCACGACCAATCATCACGCCATCTACGCCATAACGTTTTTTATATTCCAATGCTTTCTGTGGGGTATCTATATCGCCATTACCAAAGATGGGAATAGTAATACGAGGATTGTTTCGCACCTTCGCTATCAGGCTCCAGTCGGCCTCGCCTTTATACATCTGTGCCCTTGTACGGCCATGTATCGAAAGTGCTTTTATGCCTACATCCTGCAATCTTTCTGCCACCGTTTCTATGTTCTTGCTTTCATCGTCCCAGCCAAGACGGGTTTTAACGGTTACCGGAAGCTTAGAGTTTTTTACTACGGCAGCGGTTAGTCTTACCATTAGTTCAATATCTTTTAGCACCCCTGCACCAGCGCCTTTGCATACTACTTTCTTTACCGGACAACCAAAGTTGATATCCAGTAAATCCGGGTTTACAGTATCTACAATGGCGGCACTCAGGGCCATTGCTTCCTCATCACCCCCAAATATCTGAATACCTATTGGTCGTTCATAATCGAAGATGTCCAGCTTGCGCTGACTTTTAATGGCATTACGGATGAGGCCTTCACTGCTAATAAATTCGGTGTACATGAGGTCTGCACCATTATCTTTACAAACTGCTCGGAAGGGAGGATCGCTGACATCTTCCATAGGAGCAAGTAAAAGCGGAAAGTCTGGTAATGATATGTTGCCGATAGAAATCAAAGTAGAATGTTATTTTTGAACCCGCAAATTAAATACTAAAACACGCTGCATGGCACATTTGGCAACAAAACGATACACTTACGGGTCACAATTAGCAATTTTAATGGGATTATTCTGTCTCGGCTTCCTCGCTTCGCAGCTAATTAATGCCTTTGCCCTCAGCAATTATATCAAAGTAGGCGCCACTGAAAAAGAAATGATGACCAAAATATTTGTTCCCGAAAATGCGAACCTATTAAGGATTCTTCAGTTTATATCGGTGCTGTTTATGTTCTTTATACCTACTTTACTATACGCTAAAATCTGTCACTGGAAACCTTTTCAGCACGTAGGGTTCAAAAAAGAGCTGCCTTTATTACCCCTGACACTGGCAGTATTGATTATTTTTTCTGCTATGCCATTAGTAGGTGCTTTAAGGGATCTTACTATGCACCTTCCATTAAGCGAATGGATGAAAACCAGAATTCTGGAGTCGAAAGAGAATTATTTTAAAGAAGTAGTGGTAATAGGCAGGATGAATAGTTTTGGCGAGTACTTATTATCCATGTTTATCATTGCCGTATTGCCAGGATTGTTTGAGGAACTCTTTTTTAGAGGTGGATTACAAAACTTATTTACCCGCTGGTTCAAAGATCCTGTGGCCGCTATTCTGTTATCGGCCTTTATTTTCAGCGCATTCCACCTGGAATTCTCCGACTTCTTAGGACGTTTTTTACTGGGTATTGTATTGGGATATGTGTTTTACCAAACCGGCAATCTCTGGATCAATATTATCATGCATGCCGCCTTCAATGGTTTCTCCGTTACCGGACTTTATATGGTATCCAGGGCGCATGAAAAAATAGATATGTCTAAGCTGGACGATAATTTCCCCTTTTATTTAGTAGCCATCATGGTGTTGGTAATGGGCGGACTACATTTTTATTTCGATAAAGTAATGGGTACCCTGCATACCCAACCGGGCGAGGAGATTATTTTTAGCGGCTATGAGCAGCACATAAATCCTTTTGCCGAAATAGAACAGGAAGCAATTAATAAAGAAGACGAACCAAACAATACAAATACAGACCATGAATAACTGGATAATGATACACAAGGTAACTGCCCTGGTAGATGCCACCATGCTAAAGGGAATGCTGGAGGAAAATGAGATACCCGTGCAAATATTAAACAAGAAAGATAGCAGCTACCTTACCTTTGGCTACATAGAAATCTATGTTCCCTTGAAATTTAAAGAGCTTGCCGACAGCCTCCTGAAAAAATCATTATTAAACTAACTATTAAAAATACATCGTGGCTTTCAACGTTCAGACATTTAAGACAAGAGCACTTACCGCAGTCGTTTTCGCCGCTATCATGCTGGGAGGATTGCTGGGAGGATACATTCCTTTTATCGCCTTATTTGTGGTAATACACATTGGTTGCTGGTTGGAATATCAGAAACTGGTGGGCATGATAGACGTTCACTACAAGGAGGTTTCTACCTTACACAAGGTAGGCATCATTGTAGTAGGGCTGTCGCTGATGTTATCCCGTGCCGACGACTATTTCTGCTGGAGAGATGATAGTGTAAATTATCTGGGCGTAAAAATCTTCTTTGGTCTTTTTCTATTAATCTTTTTCTACGATGCACTGATGATTATTCAGCGCAAACGTAAGTTCCGTCCGGAATTATATTCCATACTTGGGCTGGCGTATATCTCGCTTAGCTGGGGACTAATGATTGATATCAGAAGCCATTTTCTGGTAAACAATACCCACGCAGTGCTACCCATACTAATCATTGTATCTATCTGGATCAACGATACGATGGCTTATATAGTAGGATCCTTTATAGGCAAAACGCCTTTATCTAAAATATCTCCCAAGAAAACATGGGAAGGTACCGCCGGAGGTGCATTGATTGCTATTGCTTTAGTCACGGTAGTTGCTTCCAGATGGTTGAATGTAGACTGGCGAATTGTATTGGGTATTTCCAGCATTGCCGCTATTATGGGTACCGTAGGCGATCTGGTAGAAAGTAAACTAAAAAGACTGGCAGGCGTAAAAGATAGCGGACAGATAATGCCAGGACATGGCGGTTTTCTGGACAGGTTTGATTCTTTACTACTGGCAACCCCTTTTGTATGGTTGTTTTTGAAACTGGTAATGCATTAAGATAGATTAAGTATACAGCTACTATCTACCGTCAGTAGAAAGAAAAAGGGACTCCTTAAAAGAAAAAAGCTTCTCATTTGAAAGATAATGTTGCGCATTGCAAAGTGCGAGTCTCTCATTTACAAACAATTGGTTCTCATTTGAAAACAATTGCTTCTCATTGAAAGCATTAGGGTGCGCATTGCAAAACAATTGGTTATCATTTGAAAACAATTGCCTTTCATTGAAGGCATTAGGGTTATCATTACAAAACAATTAGTTCTCATTGCAAAACAATTGCCTCTCATTTCAAAACAATTGGCTCTCATTGGGTTTCAGACGTAAAGAGGCCTCCCCGACCCTCCAAAGGAGGGATTTAATACAAATACATATATCAAAAAATAGATAGGAAGAGCCGGAACGCCCTAATCAAAGTAAAAAGGAAAAAACAAAAAGTAAAAAGAATACATCAATACAAAAATGAAAGACTAAAAAAAGAAAAACTAAATAATACAGATACAGAAACTGATAATCCTTTTTGTAAAAGAGTGTATTTGATTCTTGCCTTTATTAGTTCATTTTTAGCTTGCATAATTATCATTTAAATCAACACTCTATATTTGCGACTCATTAAAAAATAAATAATGACAATTCATCGCGAAGGGAATGCTACCATTGCTATAACATTTGTAACACTGGCAATTGTAAATGGCATCGTATTTAAGTTTTTTGGTAACTGTTGCTACGTTTCTTGCATTTTAGGTATTGTAAGTCTGGGATTATTTCTGTTTATAGTATCCTTTTTCCGTATTCCTAACAGAAAACTGACCATTGATGAAAATAAAATTATTTGTCCTGCCGATGGTAA
>CANFLJ010000138.1 GCA_947447815.1 Chitinophagaceae bacterium
CAAGCAGAGGTTTGTATAAGCAACTTCCATCCCTTTCAAACAGGTAAGAACATTTATCCTTCATTTCTCCTTTATCAACAATCAATCTATTTTCTGAATTCAGTTTTTGATAACCATTTTCTGTAACATGCAAGAATTCATTTATCAGTCTTGAATCATTCAAATCGCTTAAATTCATAAACCTGGTTCAATATATTTATATTATTTATCCAGAAATTTCGGTGTGAAAAGACTAAAATAAAGCCCAATCTAGCCTTTTTTCACTTCGATAGGGTCCGCAACTCATTCGACATCCATTTCTTTCAACTCGACATGCCTCGCAACTCATTCGACATGGTCCGCAACAAGTTCGACATCCATTTCTTTCACATCGACATGCCTCGCAACAAGTTCGATGGGGTCCGCAACTCATTCGATGGGCCCCGCAACAAGTTCGACCCTTTTTACACCCAACTTGTTGTGCCCGTGAAACAATTCGAAGTGACCGTGAACCAATTCGATGAGGCCGTGAACCAATTTGTTGCTCCCGTGAACCAAATCGAAGTGGCTGTGAACCAATTCGAAGTGCTTGTGAGAGCATTCGTTGCACCCGTGCACCAATTCGTTGCGCTTGTGAGAGCATTTGTTATGACCGTGAGACAATTTGAAGTGACCATGCACCAATTTGTTGTCATCCTGCAACTATTTGCTATCACAAAGTAACAAATCCTTGTTTCAACCAACCTTTTCAGGTAAATAACAGGAAAAATGGTTTAAAAGGAAGGAATTAATTGCCTTAAAAAACAGAAACCTTTAAGTAGTTTTACTTGCATTTGTATTCATTATCAAATTATCACAGCATCAAATTATCACATTAATATCCCCTCGCTACGTTGCTTGCTTAAAAATATTGTATAGAACGGGTCATTTCTTTCCACACCTACCACTTCTTCCTGAACCGGTCTATGTGAATAACTATTTTACCCCTTCCGTGTACCTAAATCAATTAAAACACCGTTTTGGATAGTATAGAATTGATCGAAGTATGACACAATCCAATGAACTAGTTGCTTTATTTAAATTGATAGACGATCCGGATGAGGATGTATACAGCGTGGTGTCTACCAAAATTATTCATTATGGGAAAGAGGTGATCCCCAATCTGGAGAATCTCTGGGAGAATAGTATCAGTCAGGAAGTACAAACCAGGATCGAGAACCTTATACACCGACTACAATTCTCCGATCTGGTGCAGGAGTTTATGGAATGGAACGAGTCGGAAGAACAGGACTTAATCACTGGTTCAATCCTTGCAGCTAAGTTTCAATATCCCGATCTGAACCCTTCATTTGTATTACAACAAATAGAAAAGCTTCGTAAAAATATCTGGCTCGAACTAAATCATTTCCTTACTCCGTTGGAGCAGGCCAATGTGCTGACCAGTATTATATTTAAATACTTTCAATTAAAAGGATCGGCAGTAAAGTATAGTAAGCTCAACGAGTTTACTATTAATAAAGTGCTCGAAACAAAGTCGGGCAATGCCATTACCAATGCCATTATCTATCAGTCGGTTTGCGAGTTGCTGAATGTAAATGCAAGACTGATAAACATTCCTAATCAAATGCTATTTGCATTTTATCATACCGATTATGATACCGACCTGACCATGATGTTGCCGCAGGATCAGATTATGTTTTATGTAGATGCCATCAATGGAAATGCAATCTCTCAGAATGATCTGGACAATTATCTTAAACGCGAAGGAATTCCTAATTCAGCAGTTATTTATAAACCAATGACGCATGCCGAAACGATACAGATACTGGTAAAAGAAATGGCTAAATGTTATTTTGCTCCCGGTCATCAGTTCAAAAGAGATGAACTAAACGAGTTGGCTGATTTGATTTGCTAGGAGACAGGCACACAGGCACAAAGTAATACAAGGGGGTAAGGAGTCAGGAGAAAGGAGTCAGGAGATAGAATAAAGGAGAAGTTCAAAGCTAAAAGAATCTAAACTGATTTATAAAGCTAACGTTGAACTTCTTGAACCTTTTAAACCTTTTAAACCTCTTAAACCTCTTTGACAGGTTCTTGCTTTACGATATCCGAGAACTTGTGTTTGTTTCGTACAAAATATTCCCAGACAATAGGGCCATGATAAACACCTTTTAGTTGTTTGATAGGCACTGCATTGGCGGCATACCTTTTCTTGCCGGAAATCATCCATTTTATAAAAGCAATATGAGCTCTTACGATGGCTTTGTAGAAATCTGCATCGCCTGTAAATAATCCTTTCCATGCCGAAATAGCATCCAGCGCAAATCGGATGCTAATGGTCATAATTCTTTCTGTAAGGGGAAGATTATTATAGAGCATCATCAGGTTGTTTCGGAAGTTAAGAAACACTTTCCTACCACCCCTTGGCAAAGTGCCAGCACCCACATGAAATACTTTGCTCTCGGGCACAACCACTATTCTATAACCCGCCAGTTGTATTCTCCAGCAAAGGTCTATTTCTTCCTGATGGGCAAAGAAGTCGGTATTAAAACCACCCGTACTATGAAATAAGGAGCTTCTTATAAACAAGGCTGCACCAGTAGCCCAGAAAATATCCTGAATACGATCGTATTGTCCCAAATCTTTCTCCAACACATCAAATACACGTCCTCTGGAAAAAGGATACCCCAGACAATCTATCCATCCACCACAGGCACCAGCATATTCAAAAGAACTGCGGTCGTTGTAAGCAATCATCTTAGGCTGCGCTGCCCCAATGTCAGGATGTTGTTCCATCAATTCAATTATCGGCTCTATCCAGTTGTCCGGTACTTCTACATCGGAGTTTAATAGTACATAATAATCGGCTTCTACATGTTGCAATGCCCAGTTGTATCCACCTGCAAACCCATCATTCTGTGTGTTTACAATAAGTTCTACTGTAGGAAAATGTTTTTGTACATATTCAATGGAGTCATCATTAGAGGCATTGTCGGCTACTACAATCTTTTTATGGGCATAGGTAGAAGCAATAACCGAAGGGAGAAACCTTTCCAGATAGTTTCTTCCATTATAGTTCAATATTACAATTGCGACCGATGCTCCTGACAAAATGGTTGTGTTTTACCTACTATTAATCGATTTAATACAATTATATAGTAGTGTGACTAATTTGAATTGAATTATGATACTTCCTTTTTCTTAAAAGTAAAATGCTTCTGCGATATGTAACTGAATATTACTACAAATACCGTGGTAACCACTTTTGCTGGAGTAGGAAACCAATGGAAATACTTGATAAAAATATTTAAAAATATATAGTTCAGGTATAGGCACCCTACTACAACTAAAAGGTATCTAACCAGTTGCTTTCCTTTTTTTCGGGAGGTCTCTTGAAAAACTACGTACCTACTCATATAAAACCCAAGTGGGAAAGTAATGATAAAGGAAGTTAGGAAGGAGGCTATAAAAGCTTCTATATGAAAGCCGTAGATAACAACATCGGCCTTTTTATACAGAAAATTATAGGCTAGGGAGAATATAGTAATGTCTAAAACAGTATTAAAACCACCACATGCAGCATATCGGAAAGTCTGTATGGGCATCACCTTTCTGAATAGCGGATAGAAAAGGTCGATAAACCTTAAAATGCCCGTATGAGTATGATGATGAAGTCTTTTCATTTGTTTAAGTGTGCGAATATAGAAGATAAACCGCTTATTTTGCCTTAAAATAACGCTAAAAGGATGAGCATATCAGCAGAATTGAAAGGAATTGTTTCGGGAGCATTGAAGAGTTTATACGATTTGAATGTGCTGAACGAAGAAGTCTTGGTCAACGAAACCAAACCCGAATTTGAAGGTGATTATACCATTGTTTTGTTCTCTTATACCAAACCCGTACGCAAAAGTCCGGAAGTAATTGGTCAGGAACTTGGGCAATATCTGGTAGATAATCATCAACAACTAATCACTGGATTCAACGTAATAAAAGGTTTCCTCAATTTATCTATTGTGGATGCTTACTGGATTGGATTTTTACAAAATTCCTTTGCCAACAACGCTTTTGGTAAAGAAGAAAAGTTAAACAAGAAGGTGATGGTGGAATATTCATCCCCTAATACCAACAAGCCGCTTCACCTGGGCCACCTTAGAAACAATTTTCTGGGATGGAGTATCGGCGCTGTGCTGGAATCGGTGGGATATGATGTAGTAAAAACCTGTATTGTAAATGATAGAGGGGTTCATATTTGTAAAAGTATGATTGCCTGGCAACTATTTGGTAATGGCGCTACTCCTGCTTCTACCAATACTAAGGGAGACCGCTTTGTAGGAGATTATTACGTAAAATTTAATGATGAATTTAAGGTACAGGTAAAGGAATTGGTTGCTGCTGGCAAAACGAATGACGAAGCCGAGAAAGAAGCACCTATCATGAAAGCTACTCAGCAAATGCTGGTAGACTGGGAGGCTGGCAAACCCGAGGTAATGGAGCTATGGAAGACCATGAATGGCTGGGTATACGAAGGTTTTGATGCTACTTACAACAAAATAGGCAGTGATTTTCATAAAACATATTACGAAAGCAATACCTACTTATTAGGTAAAGATTTAGTAGAAACGGGCTTAGCTAAAAAAGTATTTTACCAGAAAGAAGACGGCAGTGTATGGATAGATCTTACTGCCGATGGTCTGGATGAAAAGCTGGTAAGACGTAAAGATGGTACTTCGGTTTATATGACACAGGATATTGGTCTGGCAGAACAAAAGCAAAAAGAGTTTGGCGCCGAAAAAAGTATTTATGTAGTAGGGGATGAGCAGAACTATCATTTTAAAGTACTAAAACTGATTTGTGAGAAACTTCAGTTGCCTTCTGCCGAAGGTATTTATCACCTTAGCTATGGAATGGTTGAGTTACCAACAGGCAAAATGAAAAGCAGAGAAGGAACTGTGGTAGATGCCGACGATCTGGTAGACGAAATGATTGCTATTGCTGCTCAAAAAACAGAAGAATTGGGCAAGGTAAAAGACTTTACTACCGAAGAGTTAGAAAGATTGCATAATATCATTGGTCTTGGTGCGCTTAAGTTTTTCTTATTGAGAGTAGACCCTAAGAAAAAGATGATCTTTAATCCAGAAGAGAGTATAGATTTTCATGGATTTACGGGTCCGTTTATTCAGTATACCCATGCTCGTATAAAAAGTATATTAAGGAAGTTTGAGGTGGTAGGTAATGAAGCCTTGAATGCGTCGGAACCATTGCTACCATTGGAAAAACAGTTGATTATTCATCTGGAACAATACAATACTATATTAAAGGATGCAGCTACAGAACTAGATCCATCCAAAGTAGCATTGTATGTATATAATCTGGTGAAAATATTCAATTCCCTGTATGCCGAACATTCTTTTGGTAATGCAGAATCGGAAGAAAAGAAAACACTGAGATTAAGACTGGCACAGTTAACAGCAAATGTGATAAAGACAGGCATGAATATGCTGGGTATAGAAGTGCCGGAAAGAATGTAGGTTTAATTAGCTAATTTGATAATGTGCTGATGTGCTAATTCAATACAAAGTGAACAAATTATTACTACATCAGGAGAGTAGGAATAGTTAATTGTACAATAGTTTATACATTAATGCTCGCTTTTGGGATTGTACTTTTGATTTTTAATTTGGTGAAGTATTATATTCTGCAATGATATACATTTGCAGCCCTCGCCCGGGTGTTGAAATTGGTAGACAAGCCACCTTGAGGTGGTGGTATTCGAAAGGATGTG
>CANFLJ010000139.1 GCA_947447815.1 Chitinophagaceae bacterium
AAGTTTCCTGTGATTGAGAAACGTAAGGCTCAGATGGCTAATGGAAGTATTGAAGAGTATGATGTGGTAGGACCTGTTGAAGTTAGGTTTAAAAACAGACAATCTACTTGCAGAGCAATGGTGTTGCCTGGTGATAATGAACCTTTGCTAGGTTCTATACCAATGGAAGATATGGATGTACTTATTCACCCTCAAAGGCAGGAGTTGATTGTAAATCCTGATCATCCTTATTTTGCTCAAATGAAGATGAAGTAAGTTGTCGTGTACAACAGGTTTAAAAGGGTTAAGAGGTTAAAGGTTTTAATACAGGGAGAGAGGAGCCAGGAGGTAGTCAGGAGAATACAATATATTTACTGGGAAAACAGGTAGGTAATTAATATTTGTAAATTTATACAGCACTATTCTTTATAGAGTAGTGCTTTTTTTATTTAGATGATTGAAACCGTTATTTGGGATGAATTGCACTATTGCTTGACTCAGATTGCTTTCCCGCAGTTGCGGGACTAATGACGGGCAAATGCAGCTGCAAACTGCAAAGTATTACGGCATAGCCACAGGCAGTGCCGAGATGCACTTCGATAGTTTTTAATGATGTTGCGAGAAAGGGGAGGATAAATAAATTATTAAAATAAGATTACATAGCTCAGAAAGTTATTTTTGTATTGTTATTAAAACAAATAAATGAACATTTTAAAGAAACAATATAGAGCTATTCATTATCTGCTTTTTTATTACTTATGGATATTTTATACTTATTACAATATTCATTATGGGAGAGAGGATATTAAATGCGATTTTACCCCAGTATTAACTTTTCCTGTTGCTTTTGTACTTTTCATTGTAGGGCTTATTAGATTTCTTTTTAAATTAGTTACTTCAGATGAAGAGAATAAGAAAACGTATATCATATATTTAATAATGTTGTTTTGTCCAATCTTGTTGGCACTACTTTTTTCGTAAGATTATTAAATTGATTTGTCAAATAATGATTGAACAATAAATATACTTTAATGACTATATTATCCAAAATAATATTATCAATAGCAATCTTTTTTGCTGGGTTCTTTCTGATAATGATTAATACTAATTCAGCAGTCTTTTTTATTATTTTCCCATCTTCTATTGTAGGGATAATTTCTGTATGGAAATATAGACCAAAGCAATATGATTTTAAGAAAACTACTAATAATTCAGAACAGGATTTATTTACCGGTTTCATAGATTATTTTGAATTACTTCAACTTAATGTTGATTTTACTGATCATCAATTAAAAACAGCATATAAAAGAGAAGCGATAAAATGGCATCCAGATAAGAACCCTGGAATAAATACGACATACAGAATGCAGGAAATAAATGAAGCAAATCTGATACTTGGAGATTATAACAGTAGGGAGCGATATATAAAAGAATATTACCGTTACCTAGATTTTTGTAGCCGAAAAAAGAACTCTAAAAAGGAGAATAATAATTATGAAGTAGAAGATAAGACTTTAAAATCTTGGATGTTTAATGCTCGTAAAAAAGCAGAAGAGCTAGCTGTACAATCACTAAAGGAAATTGTTGAAATGTCTGTTGTTAGTGGAAAATTAATGGTTAAGGCAGTTATTAAAAGAGTAATATACTATCTTACTTTTTTGTTCATTTGTTTTGTAATTAGCTTACTATATAAAGCTTGCAATTAATAATATTAAACAACAGCCGAACAAACTGCAAATTTTGAGAACTATTTTATATAGATAAGTTTTTTGTAGCGCTCTTGCCAATATTTTTTAATCAAAATATTCTTCTTTACCATCAGAGTATTCCCTTTTAAAGTACACTCCTTCGATGTCAATTGGTTTAGTCAGTTTCATTACATCTAAAATCGGGTGCCGAGAATCACACCGATTATTTTATATGACGTTCCGAGTTAGGGTTGCAATTACGGGCAAATGCAGCTGCAATCTGCAAAGTATTACCTCACAGCCACAGGCAGTGCCGAGATGCACTCTGATTAGTTTGCAAGATGTTGCAAGTGGGGAAGCGAAACAGTTAAAACCGTTATTAGCATTTGTTGAATATTTTTTACCCACGATTAAAATCGTGGGCTGTGTTTCACGGCTTGTATTGGTTGTTTGCAGCCCATGAATTTATTCATGGGAAATGAAAAGGTATAATAAATCAGAACCGTTTTAACGGTTTAAATTGTATTGCGTTAGTTGCAGCAGGGAATATCCTTTCTTTTTTCTGTACACATCCTTCTCTAAATAGGCGTAATATAATGCAGAAAAAAGAAAGATAGGAAGAGCAGCAACGGCCGAAGGCAACGCCCAAAAACTAATTAGCTAATTTGATAATATGCAAATGTGCTAATGAATACATCAATACAAAAACTAAAGAATAAAAACAGAAAAACTGTATTAGGATTTATACCTTTTCAATCATACATTTTTCATCATCCTTTACCCCAAATACTTTCCTACAATTGGTACTCTTCTTCCTACTCCAAATGCTTTGGGAGAGATACGGATGATGGGGCAGAACTGATTGCGTTTATACTCGTTGGCATTTACCATCTTTAATGTTCTGTCTACCAGTGCAGCATCGTAGCCAAGAGCTTTAATTTCGGTAGGCCCTATACGTCTTTCGATATACTGATAGAGTATCTTATCGAGTACTTCGTAATCGGGGAGACTATCGCTATCTTTCTGATTGGGTCTTAACTCGGCACTTGGTGCTTTGGTAATAATATTGTTGGGAATAATCTCTTCGTTTCTATTGATATATCTTGCCAGTGCATATACCTGCAATTTGTAGCAATCGCCCAGTACGCCAAGTCCGCCTGCCATATCGCCATACAAGGTACCATAGCCAGTAGCGAGCTCGCTTTTATTGGAAGTATTCAATAATATGTACCCAAACTTGTTGGCAATACTCATTAAAATATTACCTCTTAAACGGCTCTGCATATTCTCTTCGGCCAGGGAAAAAGGTAGATCCTGGAACTGTGGCTTTAGGGTATTTAATAAGGTTTCGTACACCTCATTGATACGAACAATTTCGTAAGGATTGCCAAGGTTCTGGCTCAGCTTTACGGCATCGTTTACTGAATGATCGGTAGAGTAGGGTGAGGGCATCAATACTGCCCGTACCTGATCTTTTCCGAGGGCAGCACAGGCGAGCGCAATGGTGACTGCGCTATCGATACCACCACTGGAACCTATGATGGCTTTGGTGAAGCCCATCTTGCCAAAATAATCTTTTATGCCGGTGACTAATGCATTGTATATCTGATCCGTATTTAATTCTGCCTGCAGGCTATCGGTATTGATAGTTTCCGTATTGCTGATAGCGGGCATATCGGTGGTGGAAATAGAACCATCCTCATTTAAAATGACTGCCTCCAAGGCTTCGGTGAAGATGGGTAACTGTTTGCAAAGTTTTCCTTGTTTATCATAGACCATGGAGCCGCCATCGAAAACAATTTCCGTCTGGCTACCTACGGCATTACAATATATCATGGGCAGTGCATACTTGGATACATTGGCCTGAATAATCTTGTGGCGGGTATCGTTCTGTGTATAATCGAAAGGGGAAGCGCTTAGATTAATCATGACATCGGGGCGCTGTGTAATGAGCTTGTCCATTGGACAAATGCGATAGATAGGATTATCGCCGAGATTCCATATGTCTTCGCAGATGGTTACTGCTAA
This sequence comes from Chitinophagaceae bacterium, assembly GCA_947447815.1. Lineage (GTDB taxonomy): Bacteria > Bacteroidota > Bacteroidia > Chitinophagales > Chitinophagaceae > CANFLJ01. Next base: position 3,696 of record CANFLJ010000139.1, read on the forward strand.
TTTCTTTCCTTTAAAATCAATCACCTTCCAATCGTAAGCGGGTTCGAAATAACGGTACTCATCAAACACATCGTAGGTAGGTAACAATGTTTTATGTATCTCGGCCTGAACCTTTTTGTCGTATAAAAAGAAGGCAGCATTGAAGAGGTCTTTACCTTCCCTGATAGGATTGCGGGCCGGGGAACCAATGAGCACGCCAATAGTATCGGCATACTGACGGATGGTATCGATACTCTGATAACATTTGTCGATAAAATCGTTGAACTCCACAAAGTCGCGGGCAGGGTAACCACAGATGCACATTTCGGAGAAAACAATGAGATCGCCACCTTGTAGTTTGGCTTCTTCGATAGCATCGATAATACGTTTGGTATTGCTTTCGAAGTTGCCAATATGATAATTCTGTTGTGCAATAAAAATCTTCATGGTTTCAAAGTAAAAAGTAAAATGAATACAAAAACTAAAAACTAAAAAAAGAAAAACTAAATGAAGGAATACAAAAAACTAAAGACCACAAAAATACATTGTGTTGAGTGTTGAATTTTAAATGTTGAATGAATACAAAAGATAATTCAACATTCAACATTTATCATTTAAAATTAGAGAATGTTTACTTCTCTTTCTAGTGTGACATTAAATTTGGCATAAACGCTGTCCATAATCTGCTGACTAAAATTGAAAATACTTTGTCCATCTGCATGCCCCAGATTTATAATTACTAAAGGTTGCTTTGTATGACAACCTACTTCTCCTATGCTTTTACCTTTCCATCCACATTGCTCAATAAGCCATGCTGCAGGAATCTTATCGTGGTTGTCATCAACCTTGAAATGTGGTGCAGTGGGATAGTTTGCAAGTATAGAATTGGATACTGCTTTATCTACCACCGGATTTTTGAAGAAAGAACCTGCATTGCCTACCACCGCAGGATCGGGGAGTTTAGACTTTCTGATATCGCAGATAATATCGGAGATTGCTTTTACAGTCAAAACTTCGATATGCTGTTCTTTAATCTTAGCTTCTATATCGCCATAGGAAGTCTTGAAAACAGGATGCTTATCTAAACGGAAAGTAACATCGAGAATGAATAACTTGTTTTTATATTCATTCTTAAAGATACTATCGCGATAACCAAATTTGCATTCTTCTTTATTGAAAGTCAACAGCTTCTTATCTTCTATATGATACGCTGTAAGTTCGTGGAAGGTATCTTTTATTTCTACTCCATAAGCGCCAATATTCTGAATAGGGGAGGCACCTACTGTACCAGGAATAAGACTTAGGTTTTCGATTCCACCATAATTATGAGCGACACAATAGGTAACAAAATCCTGCCATACTTCGCCGCCGCCCGCCTTTATATATATATGCTGATCATCTTCTTTTACAATACTGATCCCTTTTATTTCATTTTTAATAACGGTACCATTGAAGTCCTTCTTGAAGAGCATATTACTTCCACCACCGAGGATTAACAACGGATTATCCTCATTAACTGATAGGATTTCGGATAAGTCGTTAATGCTGGTACAAGTAATAAATTGCCTGGCAGATACATCGATCCCGAAGGTATTGAAGGCTTTTAATGATATATTTTGTAAGAAATTCATGCGCTGCGAAGATATTAGATGTTAAATTAAGTAGCTCTTACATTAATGAATTATTAAATTAATTGTATCTTTGCGTACAAAATACACATTATAAGACATAAATATGACAGTTAACATGTGTTAAGCAGATAAATGTCAGTTTTATTCTAAAGTAATAGTGTACTTTCGCTGCTGATTTTAAAATAGGTTATAAAAATTAAAAATATGAGTACAGTAAAAGTTGCCATTAATGGCTTTGGAAGAATCGGACGTTTAGTATATCGTCAGATTTTCAACATGGACGGAATTGAAGTAGTTGCTATCAACGATCTTACCAGTCCTAAAACGCTTGCACACTTATTAAAGTATGATAGTGCACAAGGACGTTTTGATCAGGAAGTTACTTCTACCGATAGTTCAATAGTAGTTAACGGACATGAAGTAAAGATTTATGCACAAAGAGATCCTGC
>CANFLJ010000140.1 GCA_947447815.1 Chitinophagaceae bacterium
TATAAGTTTAATGCTAAAGTTAAACTGTTTGCTGATTTTCAGAATATGGGTAATGTGCCATTTTTTGATACAAGGGGGTACAACTCCTTGCCAAGATATTTTATGGGAGGGGTTTTGCTCAAGTTTTAGAATTACCGGTTATTTTAACTACATAAATATAAAAGCCTGAAGAGTAATCTTCAGGCTTTTATATTTATGTGTTATGTATTTATTATGGAGAAAGTCTATTAATTCTCCACACATTATTGTCTAAGTTGTATACTACTCTGTCGTGCAATCTACTACTTCTTCCCTGCCAGAATTCTATCTTATCGGGCACTACTCTGTATCCTCCCCAATGAGCAGGTCTTGGTACTGAATCTCCAAATTCCTGTGTATACTTTATTACGTTATTTTCCAGTTCTTCTCTGTTTTTCAGAACACTACTTTGTTTGCTGGCCCAAGCACCAATTCTACTACCAACTGGTCGGGAATAAAAGTATTCATCATTGTATGAATCTTCCAGTTTCTCGATAGCGCCTTCTATTCTTACTTGTCTTTCCAGTTCTTTCCAGAAGAATAATAAACTTACAAAAGGGGTCTCCAGAATTTCTCCGCCTTTCCTGCTATTGTAGTTTGTGAAAAATACAAATCCTTTTTCATCATATCCTTTCAGTAACATAATCCGTGAAGATGGTCTGCCTTCTTTAGATGCTGTAGATAAGGTCATTGCGTTTACTTCTTCCAGATTACTTTCGATGGCTTCTTTCCACCATATACCAAACTGATCGTAAGGATTGCTGGATACTTCTTTTTCTGATAATGATTTTAGCTTGTAGTCTTTGCGTATGTCTGCTATCTCCCTGTTCATAATGCTTATAATTTAATTAGCGGATTGGCGTATTAACGAATTAGTAAATTGAATACAAATACATGAATACAATCACTGCAGAGAAAGGAGATAAAGAGAAATTAATTATCGAATTAACGGATTAGCTAATTAGCGAATTATTCTATTTCTTATTTACTGTATCCTATCTTCTTTTTTATAAGTTAATTTGGCTAACCTATTTACTTCAGTTTCTTCAACTTCACCATTTCAATTCTTTTATCCGTTACATTGATAATATCGAAACGGTAGTTGCCAATAAAAATAGTTTCTTTTGGTTGTGGTATACTTTCGTGTTCCTGAATGATATAACCGCTGAGCGTTTCTGATTCACTTTCGGGGAATTCTAACGCATATTTCTCGTTCAGAAAATCCAGTTCCAGTCTACCACTAAATATGTATTCGTTTTCAGTTACTTGTTTTTCTACAAAGTCTTCTGTATCATATTCGTCATGAATCTCGCCGAAAATCTCCTCTAGTACATCTTCCATTGTTACGATGCCTGATGTACCACCAAACTCATCCACTACCCATGCAATACTCTTACGTTCTTTAGAGAACTTATTGATAAGATCCGCCGCACTCATTGTTTCTGGAACAATAGGAATCGGTAATAAAATATCTCTTATTGAATGAGGCTTTTTAAATAAGTCAAGCTGATGTACATATCCTTGAATCTCATCAATATTATCCTGGTAAATAATCAGTTTACTTAGTTTGGTATTGCTGAAGTGTTCGGTAAGTTCTGCAATACTGGATTCAATATCAATAGCTTCAATTTCCGTTCTTGGTACAAGACACTGTCTGATTTTTACGTTAGGCAGACTTAGCGCATTTTCAAATAATTCCTTGTTTAGCTCCGGATTGGAGTCTTCTTCCTCTTTGGTTTGTTTATAAAAATGTTCCAGATCTACCAGGCTAAAAGGCTCAGCAGTTTTACGAATATTGATATTAAAAAGATACTTCAGAATCCATTGTGATGCAGATACAAAGAAATTGGTGAATGGGGTAAACAACTTATGAAACATATTTGCTACAGGGGCAAATACAGATAGGAGTATGTCATTCTTTGCTTTGAATATTGCTTTTGGAATGAACTCTCCAAACACTAAAACAATCAGGGTAGAAAGTAGCGTATCGAATACTAATCTTAAATAATCATTTTTGATATGTAATTTAAGATAAAGTGGATTCCAGATTGCATGATTAATCATTTCGGTAAATAGCAAGCCATATATAACCAGAAATATATTTAATCCAACCAGGCAGCTTCCGATGAATTTTGCTGGTTCGTGCATGAAACTGCTTAGTATAATGCCACTCTGTCTACCTTGTTTTTTCTTAAGCTCAATGCTCAGTCTATTCGCACTTATAAATGCAATCTCATACCCAGCAAAGAACCCAATAAAGACTAGGGTAATAAAAATCCAAAAGAGAGAATAAAAATCTATCATATCACGAAAATAGGTAATCAAACCAAAATGAAAAAACTTAACGTTTAAAACTTAATACTTTTTCTATCGTTAAGTAACCTTTTAAACAAGGAAAAGGGTCATAAAAGACCCTTTTCTACAATATTTATTATTAAAAGTTACCCAATAAAGGCAACTAAATTTGAATTCTAGTTAATTTCCCAAACTTCTTTACCTCTCAGTAATTTATCCAGATCACCTTTGCCTTTTGAAGCAATAATGTCTTCGATCTGAATCTGCATCATTTCTTCGTAACAAGGTCTTTCAGTTTGATAGAATACGCCAAATGGTCTAGGCATATGTCCTTCTATTCTAGGATCATCAAACATTCTGGTCAGTATTTGAGCTTTATAGAAGTCAGCTTCATCATGAATCCATAAATCATCAGCAGAATAATTTTCGCCCAATTCTACTACCACTGGTTTAAAGCCATCCAGTTTAATTCCTTTATTCTGAGTAGGACCAAATACTAATGGTTTGCCTTGCTCCATGAATAATACTTCTTCAGGTTTTGAACCTTTTTCAGTAAATATTTCAAATGCACCATCATTAAAGATGTTACAGTTCTGGTATATCTCGGTAAAAGAAGTTCCTTTATGAGCATGAGCTCTTCCAAGAACGTATTGAAGATGTTTTGGGTCTCTATCCATACTTCTGGCAACAAAAGAAGCATCAGCTCCTAAAGCAAGAGCGGCAGGATTGAATGGATGATCTATACTTCCGAAAGGGGTAGATTTTGTAACCTTGTTCACTTCTGAAGTAGGGGAGTATTGTCCTTTTGTAAGACCATATATCTGGTTGTTGAAAACCAGCATATTCACGTCAAAATTTCTACGAAGTAAATGGATAGTGTGGTTGCCACCAATGCTCATGCTATCGCCATCGCCACTAACAATCCATACACTAAGGTCTGGTCTTGCAGCTTTCAATCCACTTGCAACAGCAGTGGCTCTACCATGGATAGAGTGCATACCATATACATTCATATAATATGGAAAACGGCTGCTACAGCCTATACCGGAGATGATTACAAAGTTCTCTTTTGGTATACCTAAAGTAGGCATTACTTTCTGAACCTGAGCAAGAATAGAGTAATCACCACATCCCGGGCACCATCTTACTTCCTGGTCATTTGCAAAATCTTTTGCTGTTAAAGCTGGCATTACATCGTTAATCGTTGACATGTTTATTATAGTTATAAGTATTCAAATGATTACAAAAATATCGATATTGACTCCAATAAAAAACTGACTTTCGTCATATTAATTCATTAAATCTATTTAACCATCGTTCCAATATTCATCCCTTCTATTACTTTTAGCAAGTTTCCGGGCCTGTTCATATCAAAAACAATGATAGGAAGTTTGTTTTCCATGCATAAGGTAAAGGCGGTCATATCCATCACTTTCAATCTTTTGTCAAGGCATTCTTGATAGGAAAGTTCTTCAAATTTAGTAGCAGTAGGGTCTTTTTCAGGGTCGGAGGTATATATTCCGTCTACTCTGGTCCCTTTAAGAATTACGTCGGCTTTCATTTCAATAGCTCTTAAAGAACCGGCAGTGTCGGTGGTGAAATAAGGGTTACCTGTTCCGGCCCCAAAAATCACTACGCGTCCTTTTTCCAGGTGTCTCATTGCTTTTCTACGGATGTAAGGCTCGGCTACCTGCTCCATATTGATGGCGCTTTGCAGACGGGTATAAACGCCTATTTTCTCCAGCATAGCCTGCATTGCCATACCGTTGATAACGGTGGCCAGCATACCCATATAATCGCCGTGAGCTCTTTCTATGCCACTATCTGCCTCATTCATACCTCTGTATATGTTACCACCTCCTATAACTACAGCTACTTGTACACCCAGTTCTATTACTGATTTAATATCATGAGCATATTGCTCGATAATCTTTGGACTAAAAGGCTCGTTTGTGCCATCTGTTCCTAAAAGGGCCTCACCCGATAGTTTAAGTAAAACTCGTTTATACCTTGGTAGCATATTGTATATAGTTATTTGGGGCGCAAGATAACTTTTTGTGTTGAAAATTAGGATAAAATGAATGTTTGCTAAATTTGTCGGAAAAATATTTTAATATTACCCAACCTTTTCATGTTGTCTGAGCGTATAATTGAAAGAAGAGCCGTTGTTTTGCTGGTTGTATTTTCTATATTCAATAAAAAAGACAGCATAAAAGGTAAAAACAGCCTCTTACTATATTAACCCAGAATTTGCAATAGAGATTCTATTACAAGTTCCAAATGCTTCAAATACAAGTATTTGTTTGATTTTTTGTTATTGTCATAGTGCACTATGTTTGCTAACAAAAAATCGGCTCAAACACTCGTTTTTATTGCATTTGTAGCTTTCATGACGATTCCTACTGCAAAATCTGGGTTTAAGAAACATCATTAACAAACTAAATTAACACCAAATGAAAAAGTTTCATTTTAGCGCCCTTTGCTTTATCGCACTGCTATTTCTGGTTCAAGGTTGCAGAAAAAGTCAGGACTACAACCTAGAAAACATTCCAACAGTAACCTATGATCCGGGGGTTAAAATTACTACTCCAGTTGCCGGTACGGTATTAAATGAAAGTGGTCAGGCGCTAAGCGATGTAACCATTACCATTGGTGCTACCAGTGTAAAGACGGATATTAATGGCCGTTTTATTATCCCTAAAGCTTCAATCAGCTCAAAAGCTGGATTGGTAACTGCAACCAAGGATGGTTATTTTGGAGGAAGCAGGACTATAATCCCTAAGGAAAATGTAATCAACAATGTTTCTATACAGTTGGTGAAGAAAGTGAAATCGGTTAGTTTCAGTAATAGTAATGGTGGAACTATCACCCCTACTAATGGTGGTACTATCAGCTTTCCGGCTAATGCTATAGTCACTAAAGCAGGAGGAGCATATTCTGGTACAGTTAGTGTATCAGCCTATTTTCTGGATCCTACAAAAAAGGATGCATACGAAAAAATGCCTGGTAGTTTAAGAGGTGTTACTACCGATAATAACGAGCAGGCACTATCCAGTTATGGTATGATGGCAGTAGAACTTACTGGTAGCAATGGTGAAGCATTGCAACTAGCAACTGGTAAATCTGCCAGTTTAACTTTCCCTATTGCTGCTTCTTTAAACAGTAGTGCACCGGCATCTATTCCTTTGTGGTATTTTGACGAAACCAATGGTATGTGGACACAACAAGGTACTGCAACTAAGGTAGGAAATACTTATGTAGGTGATGTAGCGCATTTTACCTGGTGGAACTGTGATTATGGTGGTGGACCAATTACCTATACAGTAACTTTTGTAGA
>CANFLJ010000141.1 GCA_947447815.1 Chitinophagaceae bacterium
ATTCAAAATAGCGATAAAGCTATCTTTAATTATCTTGACATTCAAAACAATCAGAACACGAATACCGAGATTAATATTCGCAACACTTTTGCTTCTTTAACTTCCAGCAAAAAAACTTTTCTTTAATATCGTTTATCTATGGCTGTTTCTCCTATCTATTACTCATTAAGAAGATGGTATATAAAAACTTTTCATTGGGAGTACTGGCCTATGTGGGCCGTGTATTTACCGGTGAGCTTTTATTACATTTACCTGGCAATGAAGGCTAGATCTTTATTCTTCTTTTCAGCGGCCAATCCCAGCATTGAAACGGGAGGTGCTTTCTTTGAAAGTAAATGGAATATTTTCCAGTTAATTCCAACTGCTTATTACCCTAAAACTATCTATGTAGCAGAAAATGAAACTATAGATAAAATTCAATTGGCCTTAGATGCTGCTATTATTAATTATCCTGTAATAGCAAAGCCCGATAGAGGAGAGCGTGGATGGCTGGTTCAAAAGATAAACAACATTCAGGAGCTGTCAAATTATCTTGCTACAGTAAACATTCCTTTCCTGATTCAGGAGTATGTAGCTTATCCAATGGAGTTTAGTGTATTTTATTACAGACATCCATCCTGTAATAATGGTAGTATAACCTCAGTAACCTTCAAGAAATTATTAACTGTGACAGGGGATGGATATAAAAGTATTGAAGAATTGATCTTAAAAGATGATCGTTCTTTTTTACAATATAACCGATTAAAGGAACTTAATAAAACAGACTTTAATAAAGTATTGCCAAAGGGCGAAGTACAGGTAATAGTTCCTTATGGCAACCATGTACTGGGTGCAGAATTTCTGGATTATAATTTTATGATAGATGAACAAATGAATATTTCTTTTGATTCTATCAGCAAACAGATAGATGGGTTTTATTTTGGCAGATTCGATTTGCGCTGTACCAGTATGGAAGATTTAAAACAAGGTAAGAATATAGCCATTGTAGAACTGAATGGTGTAGGCGCAGAACCTGCACATATCTATCAACCGGGATACTCCTTTTTTAAAGCTCAGAAAGTGTTAGCCCAACATTATAAAATGATCTTTGAGGCTGCCAGATATAATAAAGAATTAGGAATTAACTTCATGACACATGCCGAATTTAAGCATTGGAGGAAACTGGAAAAAGAGCACAGACTAAAAGCAACCAGACAATGAGTTATATAGGCATCTTAATTGGCTTTTACGGGTATCTTTTCCCGGGCAATATCAACCTGATGGTGGTAAATCTATTCCATTTAAAAAGGTATCGCTATCTATCTTTTGTACTCATATTAATACTGGTATCTGAATCATTATACAGTATAGCTACTTTATTGTTTTTAAAAACAATTCTTCATAATCAACTCATCTATAAAGGGGTAGAAATCTTCTCTCTTTTATTGTTATCTGTTCTGGGTATATGGATGATAGCAGATAGAAAGAAAGACATTAATACAGCAGAAGTAAATACCAATAAACGAGGACTGTTGGCCATCATCATTCATCCTCAACAAATACCTTTCTGGATGGCCGTTGCTGCTTTATGTAAGGAGGTAGTTTATAAAAACATTTATTGGTTTATATGGTACAATGCAATAGGTGTTCTTTTAGTAATGATAGCTTATATGACACTCGGTAAGTTGCTGATTGCATATTTTAAATTGAATCTGAATAAAATCAATAAAATAGTTGGAATTGCCTATATCTGCATAGCCATTTATACAATAACTAATATTGTGATACATATTAATTGATGAAACTTTACCAATCAAACCATAGCATTCTGAAATGCAAGGTAATTGTCCAATGCATTATCCGACAATGCCATTACTGCATACAGATTAGGAACCATACCTAAACCCTTTTGTAGTGTATCAAAAATTTCTTGATTGTTTGCAGATACGTCTCCTCTGCCTGGAACTGAAAATGTACTCATTGTAATTATATTTATTTTGTTTGTCGTTATTGACAATGCAAAAGTGGCGTGATATGCACCCACAGAAAATGGACAATACACGCAATCTGATGGACAATTTTCCCTACCTATAAAAAATGTTTAAGTGTATACTTATTATGCATCGATTAATTAATAGAATTGGTTATTTAGAATTATTTCAATAAAGAAAGGATGCAATTTCTTGCACCCTTTCTTTATTGAAATAAAAAGTTAGTACCTTACAACTGCCCCATACCACCATCTAATACAATCTCTCCACCTACCATATAAGAAGATTCATCGCTGGCTAAGAATAAGAAACCATTGGCCATTTCATCTACGGTACCTAAACGCTTTAATGGAACTCCACTTGCCATATATTCTTTCATACCATTTACATTTTCCTGTGGCATACCCAATCTATCAAAAATGGGTGTTTCAATAGGGCCTGGAGAAAGAATGTTAACCCTGATTTTACGGTCTAATAAATCAGCAGAAAAACCTCTGGCTAAAGAACGTACAGCAGCTTTAGTAGAAGCATAAGCCGAAGCAGTTGCCATACCGGTTACATTTACTACCGAAGAAGTAATAACTACCGATGCGCCATCATTTAAAAAAGGTAAAGCCTTCTGAACCGAGAAGAAAGCACCCTTGTAATTGATGTCCACTATTTCATCGAATAATTCTTCGGTAAAATCTGCTAAAGGCAATCCTTTAAACACTCCTGCATTTACTATTAATACATCAAACTTACCAAACTTGTCGAAAGCTTGCTGGTAGGCTGCATCAATACTTTTAAGATCCAATACATCAGCTTTAATAGCAATAGCATCATGACCTATTGCCGTAGCGGCTGTAGCTAAGGTAGATTCATTGCGACCTGTTACGGCTACTTTAGCGCCTTCTGTTGCAAACAATTTAGCGGTAGCTAAACCCATTCCGCTGTTACCACCGGTAATTACAGCAACTTTTCCTGATAATCTGTTCATTTTTTATTGTTTTAATTATTATGTCTAAATTGACAATGCAAAAGTGACAGAAATGGCTACCCGGGAAAATGAAGTAGATTAATAAATATTCTTGAACTAGATTAACTTTTTTTACCTGCTTTTTTGTTTCTTATTTTAGATAAGAATTCGGTAGTCATACCTAGAAAAGATGCGAGGGCATATTGCGGTACTCTCTGGGCTATTGGAGCATATTTTTCCATAAAATGTTCATAGCGTTCTTCGGCAGAATGCGTAAGGTTGGTGATTATTCTACGTTGCATAAATGCAGTAGACCGCTCGGCAATCATTCTAAAAAATGTTTCGTATTTATAGTTGGATGCCTTTAGTAGTTTTTCATTTTCGTAGGTAATCTGCAATACAGTAGAATCTTCGAGTGCTATTACAAACATGGTAGCAGGTTGCTGAAATATATAACTATTATAATCAGTAATCCACCAATCTTCAATAGCTAGTGTTATAGTATAATCTTCGCCTTCATCGCCTACTACATAAGAACGGAAGGTACCCTGTATTACAAAATTGCGATGCTTGGCTACAAAATCGGGCTGCACTATTATTTGTCTTTTCTTTATTTTTTTTACCTCGAACTTACTGGTAAAAAATTCACTTTCCTCTTCTGTCAGCGTTACAAATTTATTAATGTATTCTTTTAGTCTTAAATGAGTATCCATTATTTATCTAATCAATTACAAATATATACTTGTATTAGATTAGTGTTCAATAAGTTGATCTAGATTAACCTTATTTCCTAAGCTAGTTCATTTTCCAGGGCAATAGTAGGTTGCACTTTTGCATCGTCAATAATGACAACAAATAATAAATTTAAAAAACATGTCAACAACAACAGCTGTAACATTTAACGTTCCTACAAGAGCAGAAGTTTCCGAAAACAATCAAGGCATTTTCGATACCCTTCAGAAAGGGTTAGGATTTGTACCCAATTTGTATGCCTATTTTGCAAAGAACGATACAGCATTAGGCGATTATCTTGCTTTACAAAATCGTAAAAGCACTTTGAAAGGTAAAGAAAGAGAAGTAGTAAACCTGGTAACGAGCCAGATAAATGGTTGCCGTTATTGTCAGTCGGCACACACCGTACTGGGAAAAATGAATGGCTTTACCGATGAGCAGGTTTTAGAAATTCGTAAGGGCACTGCTAACTTTGATGCTAAGCTGGATGCTTTAACCCGATTTACTGCATCAGTAGTAGAACATAGAGGTAGAGCAACTGCAGAAAGTAAAGCTGCATTTTTTAATGCAGGTTATAATGAAGCAAACATGATAGATGTAGTAATAGTGGTAGGTGATAAAATTATTAGCAATTATTTACACAATCTTACCGAGTTTGAAATAGATTTTCCAATTGCAGAAAAAATCTAAAGCAGGAATTTACCAGAAATGGTTTTAGTTTTCTGCTAAAAGGAAGTACAGATAATATCGTGCTTCCTTTTTTTTTATAAACTAGTCTACCTACTTTCATCACCATTAATCTGCGTTCCTGTAAAATTAGATCACATACATTCCTTTAATTAAAACAAATTATTATTTTGCAACAATGAATAGTAAAAAATATTACTGGATATGTCAACTATTGGGGTGGGGCGGAATGGTGGGAATTGAAACTATCAACTATACTTTTTTTATTGTAGGTAAGTTCAATCCGGAACTTATCAAAGCATTAGTGATTGATGCCATTACGGGTTTAGTTGTTACCCATCTTTTTAAAATAGTTATCAGCAAAAAGGATTTTTTCAGGAAATCAAAAACCAGTATATGGTTAATTGCACTCTTATCTACTTTTATACTAGCCTTGTTCATTTTAATAGTTGGATTTATTCCTTCCCTCTTTCAGCCAAATGGTATTAGTTTATTTAAAACATTAACGCCCATTTACTTTTTTGGTTTAATGATGAACTGGATGCGGTATACAGGCGTTTGGGTAATTATTTATTTCATGTATAAAATAGTTCAGCAGAATAATACTATCTTCAAAGAAAAGCTGGTATTAGAAAACCTCACTAAAACTACGGAACTGGAACTACTGAAAACTCAATTGAATCCGCACTTTTTATTTAATGCGCTAAATAGTATTAAAGCCCTTGTTATTATTAATCCCGATGTAAGCCGGGATGCCATAGTAAAGCTGAGTGAATTGCTGCGTTTTACTTTACAATATGGCAAGGAAAAATTTATACCTGTTCATGATGAGATAGCTGAAGTAAGAAAATACCTTGAACTGGAACAGCTCCGTTTTGAAAAAAGATTAAAGGTTGAATACCATATCAATAAGGATACTTTAAGCCAGACTATACCACCTGCTACCATTTTGACACTGACAGAAAATGCAGTGAAACATGGGGTATCAAAACATTTGGAAGACAGTACTGTTGTTATCAGTACAAAAATGGAAGACAATTTTATGGTAGTAAGTGTTATAAATAATGGTCTCTACCAAGTTGTCGAATCAAATGGCATAGGATTAAAACATGTAAATAAAAGGCTGGAAGAAATATATAATCATCAAGCAATTTTCAGTATTACCCAACAAGGCAAAAATGTTGTAGCCTCTATTAAAATTCCATTGTATGCATATTAAAACCATATTAGTAGATGATGAACCTTTAGCATTGCTGGAGTTGCAAACAATGCTCTATAAATACCCCGAAATAG
>CANFLJ010000142.1 GCA_947447815.1 Chitinophagaceae bacterium
ATTATCTTCAGGTCGTGCAACTTCTACCATGGAGTTCTCTCATTACAATCAAGCCCCTAACAATATTGCTGAAGAAGTAATAGCGAAGAACAAGGGTAAAGTGAAAATCGAAGATTAATCTAATTAGCTAATTTGATAATATGCTAATGTGCTAATGAAATACATTTGACAGCATATATCATTGAAGCATAAAGATCGTTTTCATAGTTTTATTTTTTTTTTACTGCGGATATCTCCTAGAGATGTCCGCAGTTTTTTTATGAGTATATACAACAAAAGTCTATCTCCAAAGCCATGTATTCATTTAGCTTTTCCGTTTCTAGTCTTTAGTTTTTGTATTCTCATTGTATTCAATTCGTTAATCCAATAATGCACCAATCCGCTAATTCATTAATCCCAAACCCCAACAAAATCTATTAATCGGCACTCGTAATCATTAAAAAGGCACTCACAGCAGACATAACGTCTAGAACAATCGGCTAATCGTCACTAACAAAAAGAAAAAAGGCGCTCGTAATCGCTTTATAGGCAGTAATAGAAGACAAAACGGCAGGCATAATTGTTCAGACGTCCCAAACAGATGGCTTGTCGGCACTAACAGAAAGCAAAAAGGCACTCGTAATTGTTCAAACGGTCAGTATAAAAATCTAATCGCTCCACTAGGAAAGTTTATCAATTTGGCATTAACGGCTTCGGTTAAATAAAATGCTTGTAACAGTGGTATTTAGCAATAGCAAGACTAAAGGAAATCCCCAACTAAGTTGCTTCAACTGCTGCTAATATTCTTTTATTTCCTTCATTAAACCTAAAACCCTTATTTTCATTTCCTAAAATTGCCAGATGAAGTCATTTACTATCGAAGAAATATGCAGCAAGATTAACGGTGTTTTGCTGGGTCATACCTCCACTGCCATTACGGGGCCAGAACAAATAGAATATGCCACCGATCAACAGATAACCTTTATTGGTAATAGAAAGTTTGCAAAACTCTGGGATACTTCTAAAGCCTGTGCAGTAATAGTAAACGATAACATAGATCTTTTACCTACCGAAAACAGAGCGGTAATAAAGGTAAAGAATGCTGATATTGCCATGTCGGATGTGCTGGATTTGTATATGCCCGAATCGCCTGTATTTGAGGAGATGATACATCCTTCTGCCGTTATACATCCTGCTGCCAGCATTGGCGAGGGCGTAAAGATTGGTGCTGGATGCTATGTAGGTAAGAATGTAGTGCTTGGCAAAAATGTAACCTTGTATCCCAATGTAACCATACTGGATAGTGTAACTATTGGCAACGAAACGGTAATATGGAGTGGTGCCGTAGTAAGAGAAAGATGTGTGGTGGGTAGTTATTGCATTATTCATCCCAATGCATCGATAGGTGCCGATGGCTTTGGTTTCCGTCCTAGTCCGGATGGTAAGGGGCTGGTGAAGATTACGCATATTGGCAATGTAATAATTGGCAACGGCGTAGAAATAGGGGCGAATACCTGCATAGACCGTGGCAAGTTTAGTGCAACAATAATTGGTGATGGCTGTAAGCTGGATAATCTGGTACAGATAGGTCATAACAGCCGGATGGGTAAATGCTGTATCATGGCGGGAAGTAGCGGCCTTGCTGGCTCCGTAACGCTTGGTAATGGAGTATTGGTAGGCGGTGGATCCTGTATAAGCGATCATGTAACGGTGGGCAATGGCGTACAGGTAGGCGGATGCTCGGGCGTGATAAGCAATGTAGAGGATGGCAAAAAAGTACTTGGATTGCCTGCAGTAGATGCCCGAGATGCACTTAAACAATGGGTGGTATTGCGCAAACTGGCTAACGAATCTTAACTATATAATCAGGCTCATTTAAAGATAGTCTTCTTCTTTTCTATCAGTAATACTATTGCAATGCCAATGGTATACAAAAGCATATCGGACCAGGAAAAGGTGGTGCCGATAATGATTCTGGCAATCTTATACTTGCCTAACCCTAACAGATTGACCATGTCAAAGTATTGAGATATTTCCACAGCGTAAGCAAACAATAATACACCCATAGCGGTAGGCAGCACTTTGCTGCTTATGATCGATTTTGCCATGCAATACAATAAGATAACTACCAGCAAATCGCCAATATAAGGACGGATAATATGATCGTGTACATAGATGCCGATGAACAACTCGACAAAGAAGATCCCGATGGCGAGCAGAAAGTACTTAAGGTTGAATGTAAACATGGCTACTATATTGATGTACAAATATGGATATTAATCTATATCAAAACAGTTATTGAAACCACAATTATATTGCTGGTAAAAGGGTGTTATATAATTCTACCATAAAATGGACGCTGAATATTACATTTGCCACAAATTTTGGTATGACAAACAACCTTATAGAAGAATTGAAATGGAGAGGCATGATTCAGGATATTATGCCCGGAACGGTAGAGCAACTGAATAAAGAAATGACCTCGGCATATATTGGTTTCGATCCTACTGCTGATAGTTTACATATAGGCAGTCTGGTACCTATTTTACTGCTGGTACATTTGCAAAAGGCTGGTCATAAACCGTATGCGCTGGTGGGTGGTGCTACCGGTATGGTGGGCGACCCAAGTGGTAAGAGTGAAGAACGCAACCTGCTGAGTGAGGATGTATTGCAACACAACCTTGACTGCGTAAAAAAACAACTGGAACAATTTCTGGATTTCAATACTACATTGCCTAATGCAGCGGTGATGGTAAATAATTACGACTGGTTTAAAGAGATATCATTCCTGCACTTTATTCGCGATGTAGGTAAACATATCACGGTAAACTACATGATGGCTAAGGACAGCGTAAAAAAGCGTCTGGAAGGGGAAACTGGTATGAGCTTTACCGAGTTTACTTATCAGCTTGTACAAGGCTATGATTTTTACTGGCTGTACACAAATAAAAACTGTAAACTGCAGATGGGTGGTAGCGATCAGTGGGGGAATATAGTAACCGGTACCGAACTAATAAGAAGAAAGGGTGGGGGGGAAGCATTTGCTTTTACCTGTCCATTAATTACCAAAGCTGATGGCGGAAAATTTGGTAAATCGGAGAAAGGAAATGTATGGCTCGATGCTAATAAAACCACACCTTTTCAGTTTTATCAGTTCTGGTTGAATGCTACCGATGCTGATGCAATAAGATGGATAAAAATATTTACCTTATTATCAAAAGAGATAATAGATAGTATATTACAGGAACAGGAAGCGGCTCCTCATTTAAGAACAGCACAGAAAAGACTGGCGGAAGAAGTAACTCGTTTTATCCATGGAGAAGAAGGGCTGAAGGCTGCTCTGGAAACTACCGAAAAACTTTTTGCAGCTGCTAATGCACCTGCCGATGCATTATCGATAGAAGACCTGGAAGGCATGGAGGGAATTGTAAGATTTGACATTGCTAAAGCTCAAATAGAGGCAGGAATAGATATAGTAAGCTTCCTGTCCGAAACCACTATTTTCCCTAGTAAAGGAGAAGCAAAAAAGATGCTGCAAAATGGAGGCGTTTCTATCAATAGAAATAAAGTGGGAGATTTAACCACGCTGATAAATGCGGATTACTTATTGCACCATAAATACATACTGGTTCAAAAAGGAAAGAAAAGCTACTACCTGGTAGGAGTAGTATAGATTATATAAATATTGAAGGAATAGCGGATACTATAATGATATCATTATGGTATCCGTTTTTTATGGAATACGCATTACAGTAAATGCGCTTGCCCCAATGCCTGCCCCGGTATTCCTTCCAAGTGGAGTTACGAATCCTTCGAGATATACCGTCATATTACGTCTTATTCTTCTGCAGAGACTAAGTTTCAATTGTACATTATAAAAGTCTTTGCTGGCGTTATAACTGCTTTGGTTTAATGAATTGGTACTGGTAGAATAAGTGCTGTTTAAACCATAGCTTATATAAGCATATCTGCTGATAGAAGTAAAGCGCTGAATATTGAATAAGTATTGATCGGGCCCATCCAAAGAGAAGTAATGCCTGTAAGCCCATTCCACCGAAAAGAAACCACGGTGTCGTAGGGATTTACGGCCTTTAGCATAATTGATAGAAAACTCCATACCATAAGCATCATAGCTAATAGGCATTGGGGCAATGCCATGTGATAATGGAATTATTTCTGCTACTTTAAAACTAGTAAATTCATTGTATAATTTGTTGGGAATAGTATAAGAAAGTGCCAACTGCGCATCTGAAAATCCATGTCTTGAAATAGTTTGTTTGCTATTGTAAGATGACTCATATATATAGGGCAATGTAGCAGATAGATCGAACCTTCGGGATAGACCATGTGCTACAAATACAGAGGCGTAATGAGAAGAGAATATGCTCTCGGATTTTTGAAAAGAGCCACTGTTATCAAAGAAATGATCGGAATAAAAGTAGCTGTAGGCTAAACTAAATACGGTTCTCCCTTTGCCCACAGGAAAACCTGCGTACAAGTTGGCGCTGTATAGTATTGCTATAATAATAACCAGTAAATGTTTCTTCATTATAATAAATTAATGCCTTACAGCAACAATATTTTCATCTATCCAAAGATTCTTCAACGATAAATATTCTTTGGTTGTTTCGTGACCAATATCCAGTACGTTTATTTCACTTATTTTCTTGGTCTTAGCGTTCAGTTTATTGTAAGCAGCATAGATGCAGGTAGGTGGTGCAATAGGATCGCGGGTGCCTATGGCAAACATGCATGGACATTCTATATTAGGTACAAAATTCTGTACGTCAAAATAGGCTAATGTTTTAAACAGTTTATTCCAGGGAATCTTAGTTTGATTAAAATATTTATATGGAAACTCATTCGGCGTTTTTGCACTTGTAATACCATAATAGTTATGGAAGTCGCAGAAAATAGGATTCTCTGTTTCGCAGATGGAAATCCGATGATCAAAGGAAGCTGTGATTAAAGATAAGGCACCACCCTGACTACCGCCCGACAAGAATACTCTATTGGAATCTAAACCAACTTCTGTATGACTGAAGATAAAATCCATTGATCTTAAACAATCCATGATAGCACCACGATAAATGAAATCTTTTTTATCGCCAATGTTGAATACACAGAATTCTTTTTCTTCGTTTAGATTCTTACCAACTTTTATAAGGTCGGCTGTTGTTCTTACCAGTATACAAAAGACGGCCTGATCTTCGGCGAAGAAAGGTTTTACTCTTTGTTTGTATCCAGGTATTGCCACCATTACAGGATAACTTCCCGGTAGCCTTGGTACCGATAACCATGAATGAATAGTGATATTATCTAAAGATTGAAAAGTTACATTAAATAGCTTATGGGTAGGAGTAGAAATTTCTTTGTTGTACTCCATAGAGAAATTAGGAGCAATTGCATTCAGTTCATTTCGGGTATCCTGCCAGAACTTTTCAAAGTCATCCGGTTTATGTATAGGTGTATTTATCAGCATTGGTTTAAATCCAAATACCGATTTAATAGTATCATCATAATCGGTAAGATTAACCTTTACTATAATGTCGTAAAACCCTGGAGTTTTAATATCTATGTTAGCCCTGATATTGATGGAACTTTCCGGATCTACATGTATATC
>CANFLJ010000143.1 GCA_947447815.1 Chitinophagaceae bacterium
GCCGCATTAAAAGAAGAGAATTCCACTACATAAAGTAAATCTTAGACTATGAAATTCGTCAACTTATTTCGTATAGCATACCGTTCCTTGAACAGGAACAAAATGCGTAGTTTTCTTACCATGTTGGGTATCATTATTGGCGTAGCCTCTGTAATAGCCATGCTTGCTATTGGACAGGGTTCCAGTCAAACTATCAAGACCTCTATTGCCAGTCTTGGTACCAACACAATTATGGTTATCCCTGGCGCTACCAATTCCGGTGGTGTTCAGCAGGGCGCAGGCACTCATCAGACTCTTACGGTGGAAGATATAGCGGCCATTGCTACCAACTGCGAACTGGTGAAGTATGTATCTCCTGTAGATCAGAAAAAAGTGCAGGTAATCAATGGTCCTCTCAACTGGAATACCACCATCGTTGGGGTGAATAACGATTATATGGCTATTCGTTCTCTCGTGATTACTAAAGGTGGCGGTTTTACTGCTGCCGATGATAAGGCTGCAGCCAAAGTTTGTCTTGTAGGACTAACCGTGGTGCTTAACTTATTTGGCGATGAAAATATAGATCCAATAGGGCAGATAATTCGTATCAATAGTATTCCTGTCAAAATCATTGGTGTACTCTCCCGAATGGGACAGAATACTTTTGGTCAGGATCAGGATGATATCATTATTGCTCCTTTTTCTACAGTGCAGAAAAGGATGATGGCCTCCTCTAATTTTGTAAATAGTATATGGGCTGCTGGCAGAACCGAAGCCGAGATTCCCGATGCAGTAGATGAGATTACCAGACTACTGCGCGAGAAGCATAAGATAGCCCCTTCCGATGATAATGATTTTACAGTACGTACCCAATCCGAGCTTAGCAATATCTTTGGTTCTATCTCTAAAGTAATGACCATCCTCCTTGCCAGTATTGCCGGTATTTCATTGCTGGTGGGTGGTATAGGTATCATGAATATTATGCTGGTATCTGTTACCGAACGTACCCGCGAAATAGGTATACGCATGGCTATTGGCGCCCGCGGAAACGATGTGTTGGCTCAGTTTGTAATCGAGTCAGTACTTATCAGCGTAGTAGGGGGCATCATTGGTATTTTACTTGGTATTGCCGTGTCCGAAACAGTAGCCATCTTAGGCGGTTGGCCAGTCGTGGTTACGCTTCCTTCCATTCTCTTATCCTTCCTATTTGCATCGGCTATTGGTCTCTTCTTTGGCTGGTATCCAGCAAGGAAAGCAGCTGCGTTGAATCCTATAGATGCGTTAAGGTATGAGTAGGCAAAGAGACAATAGGAATTCAAATACAAAGCACAAAGGCACTAAGTAAAACAATAAATAAAAATATAATGAGCATTAAAATAATCGAATCAGATAGTATTGCCAGTTTAGAGTTAGCCGTAAATAGTTTTATACAATTAGGAGGAACTTCCATGCAAGTAGGAAATGTAACTGTTGGAACCTATGTAAATAATGAAAATATAAAGTATTATGCAACAGTATTCTATAAAAGCATAAACTAAAGACAGCAGATAAAAGTGGATTAGCCCAACCGTTTGCAGTGCTCTCTGTCCTCTGTATTTTGTTATTAAAGAATACGCCTTGCAACGCTGTGATGCCGTGGCTCTGTGGTTCAACGTATTAACTTAAACGCCTCCTAAAACAATTTCGGTACAAAAACTGTTCTATCCTATATTTGAAATATGTATAAATACATCATCACTATTATGGCTATCATTTCCCTTTCCTCTTTTTCGCAAAAGAGTGATATTACCAGCATTCATCAGTTTACGGTTACTTCAATAGATGGAGGTACCATCAACTTTGCCGATTTCAAAGGGAAGAAGATACTCGTAGTCAATACTGCATCCAAATGTGGTTTTACGTATCAGTACGAAGGTTTGGAAAAGTTGTATCAAACATACAAAGACAAGCTGGTAATAGTAGGCTTCCCTTGCAATCAGTTTCTGGCACAGGATCCCGGTACCAACGAAACTATCAACAGCTTTTGCAAGAAGAATTATGGAGTTACTTTTCCATTAGCAGCCAAGATACATGTAAGAGGCAAGGATAAAGCGCCTATCTACAAATGGTTATGCAACAAAAAAGAGAATGGAGTATTAGATGCAACTATCACCTGGAACTTCAATAAGTTTATCTTAGACGAAGAAGGGCATCTCCTCGAACATTTCTCCAGCAATACCAAACCCGATAGCGACAAAATACTGAAATGGCTTAAATAAATTCAACATCAATTAAAAGGTACATCCAACACTCACAAGTATCCGCTAAACAGCTTTAGCTGTTCTCTGCGCCCTCTGTATTTGTATTTCATTCAACACTTAAAATTCAACATTTAAAATAAAGAAATGTATTCTCTGCGCACTCTGAGTAACTGTATTTGTATTAAAAGAATACGCCGTGCAACGCTCTGTCTCTGTGTCTCTGTGGTTCAATGTTCTGTATTCCTAACGACTCACGATAAAAAATCACGACTCACGACAACAATATTCAACTTTGAACTGCTGAAACCTTTCAAACTCCTTGAACCGTATTAATGATGATCAAATTTCGTAAGCGTTCTATAAGTAAATATTAAACTTACCAACGTAAGAATAGCGCCCACTAAAAACGACACCCCCGGAAAATAGACGAAACTATCTTTACTCGTAAAGAAGGCAAACAAGTTAGTCATTAACGGAGGACCAATGATGGACGTAAAGCTCATCAGGCTTGTTTGAATGCCTTGTATTTCCCCTTGTTCGTTATCATTCACATGGTTCGATATAATCCCTTGCAATGCAGGCCCAGCAATACCACCCAGACAATAAGGAACTAGGTACACAAACATCAGCCAGCCTTCCTTACAGAATGCGAACAGTACAAAACCAGTTATATACAACGAGAACCCGACAAAAACCGATTTCTTAAGTCCAATTTTAGGGTTTATATATCTTATCAGTCCACCCTGTACTATTGCCACCAGCAAGCCTACAAATCCCAATGAGTAGCCCACATAAGCCTCATTCCAGTGGAATACCTCCATACAGAAAAACGACCAGTTGCTTTGTACAGCATGCGATGCTACATATATAAAGAATAAGGAGCCTAATAATCCACCCACTAAAGGATATTTCTTAATTTGTTTAATCGCACCCAATGGGTTAGCTCGTTTAATATCAAACGGACGCCTGTTCTCTTTACTCAACGATTCCGGTAGAATAAAGTATCCGTATAGCCAGTTAATGAACGAAACTATTGCCGCAGCAATAAACGGTACCCGCGGACCAAACTGTCCCATTACACCACCTATTACCGGGCCTATTATAAAGCCCAGTCCAAATGCAGCCCCAATCATACCAAAGTTCTGTGCCTTTTTCTCTGGCGTACTCACATCAGCAATGTAGGCCGCAGCCGTAGTAAAGCTTGCACCCAGTATACCCGCAAATATTCTACCTATAAACAACCACATAATATTAGGTGCAAAAGCAAGTATCAGGTAGTCTATTCCAAACCCGAATAAAGAGCAGAGCAAAATAGGCCTTCTGCCAAACTTGTCGCTCAGGTTGCCCAGTACCGGAGAAAACAGAAACTGCATCAGCGAAAAGCTAAACAATAGCCATCCACCATACACCGATGCTTCACTCAGGTTGCCATGTATCAGTTGGGTAATCAGTTTAGGCATTACAGGAATAATAATACCAAATCCTATTACGTCCAGCAGTAGTGTAATGAATATAAAGCCAATAGCAGGTTTCTTATTTTTAAACATAGTTCTAATCAATTCAGCGGCATAAATAAAGTAAAAAAGCAAATAGCCATAATAAATTATTTAAATGATAAAGAATTTCAATTCAAACTAAACCATATCCACCACTCACAAGCATCCGCTAAACAGCTTTAGCTGTTCTCCCTGCTCTCTGTATTAAAAGAAAACGCAGTGCAACTCCCTGCCGCCGTGCCTCTGTGGTTCAATGTATTCTGTATTTCCCACAAAAAAGCCCACAGAAAAATCCGCAGGCCGTATAGGTTATACTCATGTGCCGCAAGTATAACAAACTCTTTAAAAACTAATATATTTAACCATAAAACAATGTAACAATAAAACCATTAATCTATTAACCTATGCCAGCTCCAGCACCACAGGCACTTTAAAGTTTGGATAGTCCGTATACCCAATGGCATCAGCGGTATAGAATAAGTCTGTTTTAAGATTCTGCGATAGTTCCTGTCCATGTTCCATTCTCGATACCAGGTCAGGATTATTTATAAATGGTCTGCCAAAACCTACCAGGTCGCAAAGGCCGCTTTCAATATCCGCTTCCGCACTCTCTTTGTTGTATCCACCACAGATAATCAATGTTTGTCTGAAGTTCTGACGAATCAATTGTTTTATTTCAATCGGAACAGTAGGCGCACCCATCGCAGAATGATCCACAAGATGAATATACAGGATGCCTAGTTTATTCAGCTCTTTCGAAAGGTAATCATAGGTAGCATCTATCTCCGGATAGTTAGGCATATCGCCAGCCACACCGTATGGAGACAAGCGGATACCTGTTTTATCTTTACCAATAGCGTCAGACACTTCCTTTGCCACTTCCAGTACAAACCTACAACGGTTCTCCATGCTGCCATCATATTTATCGGTACGTACATTACTGTGAGGAGATAGAAATTCTTCCAGCAGATAACCATTAGCACCATGCAGTTCTACGCCATCAAAACCTGCCGACATCGCATTCTTTGCAGCGGTTACAAATTCTGCTTTCGTCATATCTATTTCAGCCGGAGTCATAGCAATAGGAGTGGGGTAGTCCTGCATGCCTTTAGCATCTGTCCACATTTGTCCGGAAGCTTTTACTGCCGACGGTGCCAGTATTTCTGCGCCCTCACCCATATTCAGAATATGACTAATCCTGCCCGTATGCATCAACTGAATAAATATTCTTCCACCGCATTTATGTACCGCCTCGGTTATCTTTCTCCATCCCAGTACTTGTGCTTCATTAAATATGCCCGGTATACGCGCATAGCCCAGTCCATTAGGCGATGGCGATGTACCTTCCGCAATAATCAATCCTGCTGATGATCTTTGCTGATAGTATACCACCATCAAATCGTTCGGTATATTTCCTATCGCACGGCAGCGTGTCATAGGTGCCATAACTATTCGATTCTTCAAGTTCATTTTGCCCATTTCAATAGCAGCAAATAAGGTATTCTTTTTCATGTTATTTCTTTTTATTGGTGATTAATCGAAATTATTATTTCATTCCTTCTGCCCAGTAGCTGGTACGGAGGATTGTATCCCAGAAACCGATAGTGACCATAATAAGTAATGTGATTTATTTTCAGCCAGTTCTCCAGCAGTTCCGTATGTTCTTTAATGCTGCTGTTCGATGCAAATCCGCTAAACTGTATCGCCGCAACATACTCGTCGGTGGTGGTCTCTATCTTTACATCGGAGTCGGTAGGCTTAGGCAAATTGTCTTTATGGTATTGCGAAGGCATTACAAAACTCATTGTCGATGCCGAGTCGTTTATATCCATGTGTACAGGCGCCGTCATCGCTATTTTTTCTTTATTGCTGTTACC
>CANFLJ010000144.1 GCA_947447815.1 Chitinophagaceae bacterium
CGCTGTAATATAGCTAAAGATTAATTGTATTTTTATGCTAAAAACAGCACCTGAAGAACAAGAAAATGGTTTGTCAAAAACAGAGCGAATTGTATATTCTGTTGTGTTTATCAGCTTTTGTATTTTCTTGATTTTTAAAATATTCTTTTCAACGTTCTTCAACTTTTAATCCAAATTATTCTTAGTTAAAAAATAGTAATAGAAGACGAATATTTCCCTTCAAAAACTAAGTGTAGTAAATCAAACTGATTTCTAAAATTCAACTCAGTATTTATTAACTATATTAATAAAAGTTTAATTAGCCTACCCTTGCTCTTACAAAGGAAGTGATTAATACAAATTAGAGGAGTGTTTGGGACATTTTATAGCGTTTGTAACTTTTAAAAGGATTACTCTACATAAACTTTATCATGGAATACGCATTACTGAAAAAAGACTTCCTCCTACCCCACATGCTGTATTGTTTCCTATTGGGGTAATAAACCCTTCTAAATATACAGAGAGGTTTCTTTTCACTTTTTTACACAAGCTCAACTTTAGTTGCATATTATAAAAATCTTTACTAGAATTATAAATGCCCATATAATCTATGTTTTTACTGGAAGAGACCATCCCATAAAGTCCATAGTCAATATAACAATAACGGCTTATGGAAGTAAACCTTTGAATATTAAATAAAAATTGAGTTGGGCCATCCCCATCAAAGTAATGTCGGCAAGTTCCCTCTACAGAAAAATACCCTCTGTGTGCTAAGGAATTTCTAGCTTTAGTGTAGCTAACAGAAACATCAACTCCGCAGGCATCATAACTAATAGGTATTGGATTAATACCATGAGATAAAGGTAATATTCCAGCAACTTTTATAGTAGTAAATTTATTATATAATTTGTTCGGCTTAGTATAAGAAGCTGCTATTTGAGCATCAGCAAGTCCGTGTCTTGAAACAGCTATATAATTATAATTTGAAGACTCGTATAAATATGGAATAGAGGCGGCAATATCGAGCCTTCTGGTAAACCCATGAGCAACAAAAATAGAACCGTAATGGGAAGAGAAAATATTGTCAGACTTCTTCAATTTGCTTTGATTATTAAAATAGTGATCAGAATAAAAATAACTATAAGCAATACTAAAAACAGTTCTGCCTTTTCCAACTGGAAATCCAGCATACAAATTTACATAACAAAATATACAAAGAGATAATATAAAGGTTTGCTTCTTCATAATTTAATTATTGCCTTACAGAAACAATATTTTCATCAATCCATAGATTTTTAAGCGAAAGATATTCCTTAGTAGTTTCGTGCCCTATATCCAGAACGTTTATCTCACTTATCCTCTTCGTTTTTTTAGGCAACTTATTGTATGCAGCAAAAATACAGGTAGGCGGAGCAATGGGATCGCGGGTACCTATGGCAAACATACAGGGACAATAGATGTTGGGTACAAAATTCTGTACATCATAATATGATAAAACACTCATCAATTTATTCCAAGGTATTTTGGTTTTTGTATAATAAACAAAGGGAAATTCGTTTGGCGTTTTAGCACTTGCAATTCCATAATAATTATAAAAGTCGCAAAAAATCGGATTTTCTGTTTCACAGATTGCAATACGATGATCTAGCGATGCAGTGATTAAAGATAAAGCACCACCCTGACTACCTCCTGATAAAAAAACTCTTTTAATATCTAAACCAATTTCAGCATGGCTAAAAATAAAATCCATAGATCTCAAACAATCCATTATTACTCCTCTATAAATAAAGTCCTCTCTGTTAGCAATATTGAAAATGCAGAATTCATTTTCATCATTTAGATTTTTACCCGCCTTTATAAGGTCATTGGTGTTTCTGACCAATACACAAAATATTGCCTGATCTTCTGCAAAAAATGGTTTTACTTTTTGTTTATAACCAGGCATAACCACCATAACAGGATAGTTGCCCCGAAGCCTTGGTATAGAAAGCCATGAATGAACTGTAACATTATTTAAAGATTGAAAAGAAACATTATATAATTTATGAGTAGGTGTAGAAAGTTCTTTATTATATTCTACAGTATAATCAGGATCTATAGCATTCAGTTCTTTACGCGAATCTTCCCAGAATTGATCAAAATCATCTGGCTTATGTGAGGCTGTTTTAATCAACAAAGGTTTATAACCAAATACTGTTTTAATAGTATCATCATAATCCGAAAGATTAACCGTAGTAATTATATCATAGAACCCAGGCGTATTTATTTTAAAACTGGTTTTAATATTTAAAGAACTCTTCGAACCAACTTTTATTTCGTATTTGCCACCAAATAATTTTTTATTTTTATCTGTAACTATTTCATAAGTCAGTGTACCTTCCTGTGGGGTACTGTAGGTGTTTTTTATATTAAACTTGTAGTATACTTTATTGCCATTAAAAATGCAATCTTTATTACGGGATGTCACTTTTACTTTTACCGAACCTGAAGAAGAAACACTTTCTTGCAACTTTGCATTTTCAGCATTTTTTGAAATGATTTGTTTGAGGGTATTTGCAAGTAAATAATCAGGCAAAACAAACAGCAACACTGCTATCAATAAACAAATTGCTATTGTTATTTTTTTAAAAGGAATCATTCAACGCAACTATTATAATTAATTATTAATAAATACACCTATAATCATACTTTATAAATAGTACCTATTTAAGAAGATGAATTTTTTATTGTTCTAATTTATGCCATGAAATTAACAGAGAAAGTATACCATCAAAAGGGTTATAAAATAATTTATACATAA
Source organism: Chitinophagaceae bacterium (assembly GCA_947447815.1). Taxonomy (GTDB): domain Bacteria; phylum Bacteroidota; class Bacteroidia; order Chitinophagales; family Chitinophagaceae; genus CANFLJ01. The sequence goes on from CANFLJ010000144.1 coordinate 2,780, forward strand.
TTATTTTTTGTATAAATCTAATTAAATAAATACAGGGCTATATTACAATTAATAATCATTTCATTATCCATGCATCAAGTTATCATAAATCCTTCGACTACTATTGAATTTTTCTAATTTATGAATATAAATTACTTAGTATTAACTTATCTTCTTTTAGAAGCTGTTTGAGGTATTTGTTAGCAAATCGTCAAATTTGAATACATTTGATTCATTATAAATTAATAACCCCGGATAGAAATCCAGGGAGCTTGTGTAATCCCATCAAAATGATGGTAAACTTTAATATATTAATACAGTAGCGTTAACTAACATTGTTTAGGTACATAATTAAGATAATTAATAACACAAAAAGGTATAATTTAATAAAAAGGAAATATTTTTAACAAGTATAATAAAACCAAGTAAATAATTAATAGAATATTTCTTATTATATCCTAATTTGATTCAAATGAGTATTTTCTGTGATTATTAGAATACGTAAGTTTAATTTTCGGGATTAGTAAAACAAAACAGTAAGAGCCTGAAGAATACTATTCAGGCTCTTTGTATTAAGACCTATAAGGTTTTCAAAACCTTATAGGTCTGATATTGTATTTAACCTTGAACTATTTGAACCTTTTAAACCTCTTGAACTATTATTCCTTCACCACACTTAGCTTCACTCTTCTGTTCAGTTGTCTTCCTACTGGATAATCCTTTCCATCAGGCGTCGTGTTTGGTGCTGCAGGTTTTGCCTTACCATAGAAGCTAGGTAATAATCTGGTAGCATCTATCTTTTGTTCTGCTAAGTATTTCAAACAGGTATCCGCTCGGTGTTGCGATAGTATCATGTTGTACTCATCACTACCCTTGCCATCGGTATGTCCTTCCAATGCCATCTTCAGCTTAGAATTGGAGGCCATCAACAGGATAACACTATCCAGTGTTTTCTTCGAGCTGTCTGTTAATCCATATTTATCAAACTCAAAGTACACTATGTAATCCTTGATTACTTCCGGAACTGGTTTCAGGAAGAAGTCGGTACTATACAGGCTATCATTGTAAGTTGCAAATGTGTGTATCACTTTAACCGTTGTATCATAGTATTGCTGCTGATAAACCGTTACATTGTAGTTAGCCTCATCCGGCACTACTATATCAAACTCTCCTTTATCATTGGCAGTTACCGTTTTGTTCTGACCATTAAAGCTCCATTCCATTCCTGCATTTGGTATTACCTGTCTGGTCTTCTCATCCTTGATGCTACCCGTAATATGATTGATAGGTGCCGGTAATCTTTGTATGCTAAACAACTCCAGACAACAGGTAGATACTCTGTCCGAACTGATGTAGGCTTCTGCCAGTACATCGTTGGTATTGTCTTTACTGTAGAAATAAATATCATCTTTGATGGAGTTTGCTGGTGTACCCAGGTTTACTGCTTCATTAAACATTCCCTTAGCTTTCTTGCTCTGGTATAAATCATATCCCCCCATACCTATTCTTCCATTGGAGGAGAATACCAGTGTTTCATTCTTGGTATTGTAGTAAGGTGCTTTTTCGTCTTCTCTGGTGTTCACCGTATTGTCCAGATTGGTTACACTTACCGTTTCATAGTTGGCTCTTAGCTCTGCTACCCATATATCGTATTTACCCAATCCTCCCGGTCTGTTAGAAGAGAAGAACAGGTATTTACCATCACTGCTGATGAAAGGTTGTTGCGAGGTATAGCCTCTTACATTGATCGTACTATCCATTTTCACCGGAGTGCTCCAGTTGCTATCTGTTTTTGTACTCTTATAAATAGCACCAATGCTTTCCTTTTTATCAGTAGTCCACTGGGTAAGGAATACTGTTTTACCATCCGCACTGAAGGTAGCAGCTCCCTGTTGTATGTTCTTATCCTGCTGGAAGGAAACCTTCGCTGGATTAGCACTGTTTAAGGAAGTGCTATAGATATGGTGCTGATAAGGATTCAGCTTGGTGGATGTAAGAGTAGTATCCTCTCTGGTAGAAGAGAAGAACATCGTTTGGCCTGTTACAAAAGGAGCATAGTTGGAGGCATTTCCATTGATAGGATCTTTCATTTTTCCAAAGATGATTTTTCTTCTTTGTTTCTTCGCAGCTTCTTTAGCAGCGAAGTCTATATCCGCCAGTTCCTTTTTGGCAGCAGCATAATACGTTTCTTTTTCGTCATGGGTGCTGATGTAAGTCTGGAAGGCTGTTCTGGCAGCAGCGGTCTTGCCATTGGCTCTCAAGCATACGCCATACCAGTAACCAATAGATGGATATTTTTCTGCTCCTTTCATTCTGGCAGCAGAATCGTACCAGCTTTCTGCATTGCTGTAGTCATTGATATGTCGGTAGCATTCTGCGATATGAAAGGCTGCCTGTGTTCTTGGGTTGGCTATAACTTCTTGTTTCTTGGCAACAGGCTTAGACAGGTATCCTGTAAAGCTATTGATAACTATCTTGGAGGCTTTACCCGAGATATAATCGTTGTAATAAGCAATAGCAGAGTAGTAGTCTCCTGCTTTATATAGTTTCTCGGCCTTCTGAAAACCTTCTGTCTGTGCTGATTGTGCTTGTGTCTTGGCTATACCTATCATTAAAAGGGATACAGCTAATAGTATGGTAGATAAACGTTGAATCATATCTTAAGCGATTGTCTTGTGATTAAATAAGGATTAGAACCTAGGACATTTAAAGTATCTTGTTTCTGTCTTGGTACTTCTTAAAGTAATATAAGACAGTGATAGTTCAAAGCTGTTAACAGGCTTAGGAAGGTTATTCAGATCGGAGGTATTGATATCATAGCTCAATCCAA
>CANFLJ010000145.1 GCA_947447815.1 Chitinophagaceae bacterium
GCAGGTAGCAACACAATTTCGCTACGCATATCTTCTTTTACATGATATACCTGTAATAATTGATCATGCATCTTTTGAAATTGTTTATCCTGTTTTCTTGTTACCATAAATATATTTTAAAACACTTGTTATTAAAACTAATGATTTATAAATCCTAAACCAAACAAAGAAATCATTCCTTTCTATATTCTAAAGGAGTGTAATTTACCCCTTTTAACAGACCAATCAAATAATATACCATAAATTTGTTAACATCCGCAATTAAACAATTATATCATGGATTCTTCAAGCACTTCCAATACTACATTTTTTACCGAAACCAAACCTGCTTCAATTCGTATATGGCATTGGTTTACCTTATTATTCTTTGCGGCTTCCATTACTACAGTACTGCTTAATTCTACTGTATTTAAAACCAGGAATAATATAGGAATGGTAATAGAACAAGTAAAAAAGGATGGTGGTGTTATTACCGAAAAACAAGCTAGAAATGTAGCCCACGAATACAGCGATAAACTTTGGGAAATACATACTTTTATTGGATATGGACTGGCATTTTTAATGTTGTGGAGAATAGTTGCAGAAGTAACTATTGCAAAAGAAAAGAAATTGAAAACCCGTATACAAAAAGCAATGAAATTATCTGGCTCCTTACCTGAAAGAAATCACTACCTGATTGTTCAGATTAGTTATGCAGTATTTTATCTTTTATTCTTAAGCATGGTCATTACAGGTTTAATTCTCGCTTTTGAAGATGTATCCTGGTGTAAAGCTATTCATAGAAATGTAAAAGAAATACATGGCTTTATTCAATATCTGTTATATGCATTTATGTCGTTACATATCATTGGTGTTATCTATGCAGATATCAATAAATACAACGGTATTGTATCCAGAATGATTAATGGAAAAGAACAAAATAGTTAATTGATAGGACTAATATAAATATTAAAGACTATATAGTATTCTAGTATATAAACAATCTGTTAATTCAAGTGATTTTTAGCCATTTCAAATACTGTTTAAAAATATTTCTACAAGCTTCCTTTCTGAGGCGTATTTTTATTCTTTCAATTACACTACTATATGTATAAATCTTTGCAGTTATTTCTTTCTTTATTTTTCTTAATAGGTTACTGTTCTGCACAAACCATTGATTATTCCAGTCCAGATGAGGAAGAGAATAAAAGTACGAACTTTGAAATTGTGGGAAAACTAAATAGCAAGTTTATCATCTTTAAAAACAGTCGGAATAAAAGCTTCTTTAATATTTATTCAAATGAGATGAAAGTAGAAGCTAAAAAAATGACGCCTACCCTACCTGCCGAAATTATTTCTACCAGCTTTGTATTGTACAATGATGGTTTTCTGATGTTTTATCAATACCAGAAAAAGAATGTTCTATCCTTAAAACTAATCCGTTTCAATAATCAGGCCGAACCAATTGGCGATGTAATAGAACTGGATACCGCTCATGAAGAATCAAATACTACAGAGAATAAATCATTTAAAGTACTGGTATCCGAGAATAAACAAAAAATAATGACTTTTAAATTGAATAAAACAGGTAAGCTTACCTATAATTTTAAAAGTATTTTGATGGATAAAGAAGCAAGGATTTTGCACAACAGCAATGGCGTATTTAATACCAATGGAAAAAACGAGTTCTTCTCGGAGTTTATGGTAGATAACGATGGCAACTTTGCTAGCCTTTGGTCTACAGGTACTCCACAAAGTGATAATATATCCAGCGTAACTATTATGAAAAAGAATGCAATGGAAGATACAGTCAGCTTTTGTCCGGTAACCTTTTCTGGTATTTATCTGGATGATGTAAAGCTTAAAGTAGACAATATGAACCATCACTACCTGGTAACATCATTTTATAGTAAACAAAAGAGAGGCAACGTAGATGGACTATACTTCTTTGGTTGTGATAGCAGAAACTTCCAGCAGCCTTTTTTCAATAAAGCTACCTTTTCTGATGAGCTTCGTAATGATGCAAAATCAGACCATGGCATAAAAGATGCATTTAATGATTACTATCTTAAGAATATTGTTTTTAATCAAACGGGCGGTTTTCTAATCATTACTGAGAGCGAATCCGTTTCTACCAAAACAAATAATCTGTACAACCGATGGGATAATATCAATAATTCTTTTTACATGAATAGTTATTCCAGCACTTACGACCCATATTACAATTCAATGTATGGAAATCGGAATACCGTTTCGCGATTTCTGGCAGACAATATTGTATTTTTTTCATTTGACGAAAAAGGTACCATCCTCTGGAGTAATACCATCCGAAAATCGCAGTATGACGATCAGCATGAACATTATGTAAGCTATGGCATGGCCAATACAGGCGAAGAACTTCATTTTGTATACAATCTGCACGAAAAAAACGCGCTTTATTTAAATCAAACCAGTGTTACCACTTCCGGAAATCTATTATATAATAGCTCTCCAATGAGAAATCTGGATAAAGGATACGACTTTTTACCTCGCTTAGGCAAACAAGTGGGTAAAAAACAAATGATTCTTCCTTGTTTATACGGAAATATTACTTGCTTTGCAAAAATTGAATTCTAACAGTGATAGCAATATTCAGAGATAAGTCGATAGTAACTATTTTTATACTGGCATTATTATGTGTAGCAGTGCACGCTCATATTTTTGTACATCCTATTCCTATTAGTAATGCGGTAGATAATGGATTGATTAGTAATTTCATTGGCAACTACCTTGCTCATACTGCACCTGCATTCCTTACTTTTCTGTATATATTTATATTATTTGCACAGGCAGTATTGCTGAATACGATTCTGAACGAATGGAAAATGTATCAGAAGTCTGCCTTTACTACCGCGGCAGCTTTTATATTAATTACCGCAGTATATCCCGAGCTGAATACTATTTCTCCAGCGATGATCAACAACTTTCTGGTGATTCTCTTTATCGCATTATATGCCAGAATGTACAACAATCAAAAGCCTAATTCCTTATTATTTAATATTGGTTTTATCATTTGCTTATCCGTTTTTCTATTCAAAGCAAACATTATCTTTTTCTTTATTTCGTTCCTTGCTTTAGCCATCATTAGACCTTTCCGATTAAAAGAATGGATTATTTTATTAATAGGGATTTTAGTTCCAGTATACATGATAGGTTCTCTTTTATTTGTTTATGACAAATTTGAGGTGATTAAAACCTACATACCATACTTCCAAATGCATAGTATTACTTTAAAAATTACTGTATGGTTCTGGATAAATTCAGCCGTATTAACATTGGCATTATTAATAGGGATAAACCAATGGCTACCTAATTACGACAGAATGGTTATCCATATTAGAAGAAACTGGATCATATTGTTTTTAAGCCTTATAATCCTTACACTACTTCCTTTTACTACTTATAAAGGGAATATGCTGGATTTCTGGATGTTGATTCCTGTGGCGGCTAGTTTTATTGCCTCCCTATTCCTGTATCCAAAAAGATTATTGATTCCTAATTTTATATTTATACTCTTTCTGGTTCTGATTACCCATACCAATTTATTGATGATGGGAATATTGAAAAAGTAATGCTTATAAATAATGATTGTACGCTTAAATATTGAGAAATGAAAGTATATTCAATGGCTGAAATGATGGCAGAAGGAAAATCTCCCGAAATATTATTTTGGGTAGGTTGTGCAGGAAGTTTTGATCAACGTGCGCAGAAAATAACCAAGGCTTTTGCAACAATCCTTACTAAGGCAAATGTATCTTTTGCCATATTGGGTAAAGAAGAAACCTGCACTGGCGATCCTGCTAGAAGAGCCGGCAATGAATTTCTTTTTCAGATGATGGCCTACAATAATATTCAAATATTAAATGGTTATGGCATTAAGAAAATTGTCACTACCTGCCCCCATTGTTTCAATACTTTAAAGAACGAATATGCTGAATTGGGCGGCAACTACGAAGTAATACACCATACCACTTTATTGAATCAATTAATAGAAGAAGGAAAGATAAAATTTCAGGATGATGTAGATAATCCTATGACGATTACCTATCATGACAGTTGCTATCTGGGTCGTGCTAATAACATATATGAAGCACCAAGGAAAGTATTGGAAGCATTGAATATTGAACTTAAAGAAATGAAGCGTTGCAAGAGCAATGGACTTTGCTGTGGTGCTGGTGGCGCACAGATGTTTAAAGAAGATGAAAAAGGAACTGGCTCTATCAATGTCGAAAGAACTGCCGATGTAATTGAAACAGGAGCTTCAATTGTTGCATCAGCTTGCCCATTCTGTACAACAATGTTGACAGATGGAATAAAAGCTACCAACAAAGAAAGCGATATTCAGGTACTTGATATCGCAGAACTGGTAGAGCAAGCAATGATTTAATTAGAGCACTTTTTCTTTAGACAATACAAAATAGAACTTAAGTAGTGCATAATAAACAACTATATATATGAATTTAGAATATACACATTTAATACCTCAGGATTTTCATCCAGCTTCCAAAGTATGGATATACCAGTGCAATAGAATGTTTGGAATGATAGAGGCCATCAAGATAGAAGAAACCTTAGAGAATTTTGTGGCGGACTGGAAAAGCCATGGTGCTGCTGTTAAAGGCTTTGCTACCATGTTCTTTGGGAGGTTTATCGTTTTAATGGCAGATGAAACAGTGGCTACAATAGGTGGTTGCAGTATGGATAATATTGGTCATTTAATGCAGTCTATTGAAAAACAATATAATGTTACCCTACTGGATAGACAGACGCTTGCTTTTGTAATAAAGGATAAAGTAGAAATTTTACCTTTACAACAAATCCAATATGCAATAGACAATGGATTTATAGATGCCGAAACACTTTATTTTAATAACCTGGCTGCTACTAATCAGGATCTTCAAACCAACTGGATACAACCAATAAAATCAAGCTGGCTTGCTAAAAGATATAAGTTATCTGCAACAGTATAACAAGTAATAAGTTGTAAGTCGTTACCTAATACTTACAACTTATTACTTAATTTTCCTTTTCAATCATCAATTAGAAAATCATGTTCTGGTACGAAGAAGATATTAAACATTTAGAACAGAAAATAAATGCTTTAAAGGCTCAACCAAAGATGATTTTCTATGGTAGTTCTACTATCAGACTATGGACCCTTTTAGAAAAAGACTTTGCTCATTACAATCCAATTAACCTGGGCTTTGGTGGTTCAACCCTGGCAGCCTGCGTATGGTTTTATGATAGAATTTTCTCAAAACTAAAGCCAACATCTATTGTACTTTACGCAGGTGACAACGATTTAGGCGATAACAGACACCCCGAAGAGGTATTTTTATACTATCAGTTACTGATGTTTAAAATTCGCGCTCAGTTCGGCAATATTCCGGTCTTTTTTATTTCTATCAAACCAAGTATAACCCGCTTTCATATTATCGACCGTATAAAGTATACCAACAGAATTATTTTACAGGAAATTAATAATGACCATAACGATAGTTTTTATATAAATTTGTACGATAAGATGCTAGATGACGTAGATTTCCCTGATAGACA
>CANFLJ010000146.1 GCA_947447815.1 Chitinophagaceae bacterium
AAACACTGTTGTTTTAACTAATGTAATTTCTTCCTCTATTTTACAATGTAGCTTACACAGTGGTATTACAAACCAAACTTCATCATTATCAACTTTTTGAACATATGCCCCTTCAATATCTTTATTTAAACAATAGATCTCCGAGCAAAAAGTAACGGTAGTATTACTGTGCATTTCCAAATGTTCGAAAGTAGACTCACAACTACATTGCCTGGTATTTAGTGCGTTGATATTTTATACTTTAATCATGAGAATTTTATTTATGGGTTATTATTTAGAAGCTTTTTTAATTAGTTGTTTAGTATTCCTTATTGTGCGTTATCTTGGTTGCAACTTCGTTATATTTTGGCTTTAGCATCCGACTAAATCTGGAAAGTCTGACGAGTTTAGCTTAAGAGGGCAAGCCACATTCCAATTATTTTACAAGACGAACTAAGAGTGGGATAAAGTGCAATTTTGAGCTGCCATTAATAGATACCCTAATATGCTAATTCATAATTGAGTTTAGCTTTCAATTCTGATAAATTAATTTCCTGGTAGGTATCGCTGTTATCATTTGGAAAAATAAGACAATGTAGGATAGTATTGTCTTTTTCATTTACAACAATTTTCCAACAATAGGTAGGTACAAATACCCCATTGCCAATTGTAGTACTATTAGTGAATATACCTCCACAAATTATTTCAAGATGTTCAGTTTGACTCTCTTTTCTGATATTGTTTTCCCATACTTTCCAGATACCTCTGTTCATACGGGGTGTTTGTGGCTGACAGTTATAATAACTAAAGGTAGATTTTTCTTTATCGCAGTCATAAGCAAAGTCTTCGGCATTGGCAAGATGCCCTTTGTCGTAGCCCTGTTTTTTGTAATCATTATTAGTAGCTGTGCCACTATCGCTTACAAAGGCCATTGATTTTCTGCTGCAATCTCCCCCACCCTCATATAAATGGTACACTACATATAATGGGTTTTTTACCGCATAGCTGTAATAGGAATAATAAGCTTCTTTTTTTATGATAGTATCTACCTTTTGGCAGAAAACTATCATGGAAGCTAATAATAAAAAAGGGAGTAGAAATATTTTTTTCAAATGGGAAAATTTAGAAAACAAAAGTAGGGTTGAAAAAAGGAGTAGAAGTGAATTAGCTAAATAATTGTCCAATTTTAGCCATTAAATAGGCTCCACAAACTACAGCTGCATAAGCCCCTGCCATTGCTATACCCAATTTAACACCAAGAATGGCTATGTAGCTTTTATGCCAATTATCGCTAGGTGGAATAAATAAGTTTGAGAACATCCATCCCAAAACTAATCCCACTATTGCTAGTAAAATCAGAACTCCCAAATAAAAGTAACCCATAATAGTAGATAAGATAATAATTGTCATATTACATATTTTCAAGTGTTTTTATCATGTGATTTATAATTTCTGAAATAAATTGATGAACTTTATCGAATGGTTGGTTTTGTAAGAGTTTTTTATCAAATAATATTGCACCAAACTTAGCTATATCAGAATCTGGATTAGCATTATTAAGAATCAGTCCAGGTATAACTTCTGTTTTGCCAGTTCTATTTAATTCCTCTTTATTAATTTCCCAACCAGCGGTGCTAATTATAGTAGTTATTTCGGTGACGAAGTTTTGATTATAACCATAAAAAAATAATTTAAAACCAGGTGTAGTTGAAGGATCAACAAAATAGATAGTTTGAATTGATTTTTGTTTTTTACTATCTATCCACCTATAGTAACTGGTGACAGTTTTTGCATAATTTATTTTATCACCAATTTTAGAAAGACTACTATCTATTTCTGAAAAAACTAATTCCCATATTTTTAGTGCTTCTCTATTACAACCTGCATTGAGCAGTTGCTCTTTTTTAGCCTCTAAACCTGAAAACCGAATTCTTGAATTGCCAATCTTTATGATATCTTGTTTAGAATCCTGATTATCGTCAATAGAGGTTATAGAAGCAAAGGCTAATGCTTTTTGCATTACTTCTGATATATTGTTATCAAACTTGTTTTTTAATAGATTCAATAATTCCAATGCACTAAATGCCCGGCTTTTCATATAGCTATCAGACTGACAAATGCCCCATACTACTTTCTCCCAATCTTCATCTATCAGATCGTTTTCGCCATATTGTAGAATTTTGGTATTGATTTCGTTCCAGTCTAGTGCATTTTTAGTAGCTACACTTTGATTCCATTCTGTAAAGTGAGGGTCAGAAGCAATTAATCTAAATAATTTTGGATAAGAAATTTGAATACCAAGAAGTGCAAAAAGCATAAAATCAACCTCCGACCCATCATTTTCATTTTCCTCTTTCCTAATTGTATTCAATAAGCTAAAAGTATTTAAATACCTTTTAAGGCTTCTTGGATTTGACCCTATACTATAATTTACAATATCTAAATAGTTTTTTGTATCAATAGTTGATATATCTAATCCAAAGCTTTTCAATTTAATTTGTAAAAATGTATCAATGTCATAAGTACCAATAGGCATACTAAAAGGTACCTGAATTATTTTATCGAAGAATGACCTAAATTCTCTTTCATTCTCTTCAGTCTTTTTACCAAATTTATTTTCAAGTCCTTTTACAACTACATCATAATCAATAGCGAGAACAAAAATACAATTATCAAAATCAAAAATATTTTTCAGCGATTCCAGCACTTGAACTGCATCAGAAGGATTAATACGATCTAAATCATCTACAAAAAAAACGACTCTTTGATAAGGGTTTTTGGGGTCATTAATTAAAAGATTAATTACATCTCTTATATCATTTTTTATTTCAGCAATTTCAGCTCTTGAAGAAATTGAATTAGTATAAGATGAGTCTATAGCTTCTTTAGTATCAACACCAAGTTTATCTTTTATAATTTGATTACCAATATGACCAAAAAAACGAGTGATCTTTTTTAGTTTGTTATCTGCATCTTCTTTTAGTGTCCAGTTGATACCACAAGATAATTTCAAGTCATTCAATAGTCCGTTTAATATTGCAGGAGTAGTTTCTTTAACTTCTCTGAAAAGGCTAAACTCCCAAGTATTTACCCAAGAGGTAGCAACGTTTTCATTTATCAGTCTTTCTCTTAAAAGCGACATCATAGAAGTTTTGCCTGTACCCCATTCCCCTTGAAGTCCTATAGTTATAGGTGTGTCACTATTTATAATAAAAGTTGTTAAAGCATTAATGTATTTATTTACTTCTAACTGATCTTCATAAGATCCTTTTAAGGGCTTGTCATTTAAAGAGAATACCATATTATTCATAAGTTGATTTTAGAAGCTGTTTGAGTTAACCAATTATCTTTTAATGTTCGAAATGCTTTCTTTTAATTTTTCTATTTCTCTCCTTTTGCCAGCTATAAGGTTATTTGAATTATTAGCATTACTGAGTTTGTATTCACGATAATTTCTTTTAGTGTTTAAGTCTTTGGCATTTTTGATTTGAGCAGTATAATATTCTGATTTTTCTTTTTTTCTGCGAGACTCATTTTCAATATATTTTCTACATTCCTGTATTTGAATCTTGTAACGAGTAATTTGATTTCTCTGACTTTCTGTTAATTTCATATTCAAAAGATTTAAACTATCAAATTGTTATTTATTTCTAATATAATACTCTTCAATTGTTGAACACTTTTCGGCTTTTAACCATTCTTCTACATTACTGTACCCTTTTTCTTTTACCCAGTCTTTTAAATCTTCTTTCCTAGCGGCCTGTCCTAAAGTATATTTATTATTAATACAGTAATTATCATATTCATTAGCTACTTGCACTGTAAGTCCGAAATGTTCATCAACCAGTTTTTCAAAATCATTAATTGACATAGATGATTTGATGGTAAGTCCTTCAGCATCATAATTAATCATTTTACTTGTTTTGGAATTTAATTCAGCTAAAGTAAATTCTACTTCTGCCAATTGTTTTCCTTTATACACTCTAAGGGTAAGCCCAAAGTTTTCTTTGAATTCTGATTTAAGTGTTTTTACCTTTTTGTTTGAAGCAAGATGAAAATCATTTGCTTTGAACTTATCCTTTAAATTATCAATAAATTTGAACATAGGATTGAGTTTACTAAATACCAGGTGAGATAACTTAATATTTCACACCTGGTATAAAATCTAATTGATTACTTTTCTAATTTTGATAAGCTTGTATTATCAGCAACTAAAGCTGTATTATCTTTTGTAGCCACCTGTACTTTAATTCCAAATTTTTCCAATACTTCTTTTTCGAATCTACCACAAAACATATTGCCACTTGCAGTAAATTCTCCACCACTTGCATCCCCTTTTCTAATAGAAGCAAGAGTTGCTTTTGGATCGGCAAATATTGATCCATTATAAACTCTTAAGCTACCTCCAAATGTGCTCTTGAATTCTCTTTGTAATCTTTCTACAGACATTCTTCCTGTAATTTTTAAATCTCCCATAGTTGTGTTGTATATTTATTTATGAAATGTAAATCCCGTGTAGATTTTCATAACAGAACTTTCCGTATTCTACCATTTTTTCATAAGCATTGGGTAATGCCTGACTGGCAAATGAGTGCGCAATTCCTGCTTTTATAATTTGGTTATTATATAGGATAGAAACTTTGTTGAATCGAAGATTTAAATTTCCTAATGGTAAGAATTTAGTTTCCTCAAATTGTATTTTATTTTTAAACAAAGGTGTTTCTGAAGCCGCTAACAATATAAAATAGAACTGTTTACTGCAAAAAATAATATTTTTTCTTGGATGGCTCTGGATTGTATCTAATAATCTGAGTAAATACTTTTCTATCTGTAAATAATTCTGTATTGATTTCTTTTCTGTATCAAATAATCCTTGAAATGTTTTTGAGCAATATGGTATAAACTCCAGTTGTAGTTTATTGAGCATCTGATCTCTTTTAGCAATTTTCAGCGTCTCTTTGGTTTTCCAAAAGTTTAGGGGTAATGCAAATCCTTTATTTTCAAAATGAAACAAAAAGGCTGCTTGCTTAGTATCAAAATTATCTATTCTATTAAATTCTGCTTCTTCACTGGCTTTAAATGGAATTTGACTTATGTATTCTTTTACATATTCATCAAATGATTTGTCAGTGTGTTTTTTTATTTTATCAGAGAATGAATAAGTACGATCATGGAAACCAGGGTTTAGCATAATTAAAACCGTATTAGATTTAATATCGCCATTAAAGTACATTGGAAATATGTTATTTTCAAAGTATATACCCCCAAGATTTTGATTTAATTGATTTGCTTCTTCAATTATATCTTTATCCCACAATGACTTTACATCTCTTTCTATATCCTGATAAAAATGCATACAATCCAATTTCTCCACAAACCTAAGGTAATGCCTTGTATAGTTTTTCGCCAAGTTTCGCCAAGTTAATTTGGTTTGGTATTATTAAGAAGGATATATTTAATTTGTATTATGGATAGTGAAGCATTAAATGCCTTATTGATTAAAAGATTGATGGTGAAAAACAATTTGCATAGTCTTGACTATGGGACAATGGACAAGTTGTCGGGCATTTTAAAAGTGCAATATGCTATTTC
>CANFLJ010000147.1 GCA_947447815.1 Chitinophagaceae bacterium
GTTTTCCGATGTACATACCGGGTCTTAGCCGGATATGTTCTTTCCAGTCGAGGCTCCGGATATCATCTTCGGTATAATTAGCAGGTTTCTTTTCTTCAGCCATAGTATTCACCTTTAGAGAGCAAATATTCATTATAAAAAGCAAGGGATGGGGGGCTGTGCATAAATAATGCAAGGGGTATGGAGGAATACAAGGCACACAGGCAACGAGGCACATAGGCACAAAGGGAATGCAAGGCACATAGGCAACAAGGCACAGAGGCACAAAGGAAATACAAGGCAAGGAGGCAATAGGCAAGGAGGCAACGAGGAATACAGTAGAATGCAATCGTAATACAGCTGAACGCGGAACGCTTAATGCTTAACACTAATACGGCATACAGGGGATTTTTTGGTGGGAACTAGGGGTTTTTTATAATCAATGGGATGTTGATGATAGTTTTTGATATGTGGTCTGCAATCTTTGGGTTTGTTAGTGGAGAATCCTCCTGTGGATAGCAATCTTGCATATGAAAACTACGATAATCGTTATTGAAACAACAAGAATCATTATGAAGATTATAATCTTTCATATGTAGATTTCGATCTTCCTTATCTTGTTGGTGTTCTTTGGGATGTGGACTATGGAATTGATGATTGAAAATGGATAAATGAGAATTAAGTATGAAACAATAGAAGTGGATTTGAATCTTTGGGGTGTGGACTTGGAGAATTGACAATTGATAATGGATAATTGAGAACTAAAAATGAAATTCTGAAAGTGGATTTGAATCTTTGGGATTTGAACATAGAGAATTGACAACTGATTATGGATAATTGGAAATTAAAAATTAAGCATTAAAAATTAAAAATTTAATACATTGAAGGGATTTGATTTCTATTTTGTTGTATTCTGTATTTGCGTTAGGGGCTGAGCGGCTATCCTTTTTTTTGCGCCAACTTGCTTTTCCTATTGGGGAGCTAGTGAATTGGCGCAGAAAAAAGATAATAGCGGAGCACCGACGGCTAGGAACGACGCCGGAACGCCCTAATGCAAGTAAAAAGTAAAAAGTAAAAAACAAAAAGTAAATACAGGAGATAGGAGGACTGAATACAAATTTGATAATTTGAGGATTTGATAATTTGAAAATGAATGCAGGAGGACTAAATATAAATTTGAAAATTTGAGGATTTGAAAATTTGAAAATGAATACAAACACAAGTGTTAGGGAGGGTTATGTGATCATTAATTTATTGTTGTTTAGGTATGAAAATGGGTTTGGAAATTAAGTAAAGTTTACTTTTAGATTACGAAAAAGGGAGTTTAATCAAATATTATCAACTAACTATTGCCATCATTAGGGGTAAACCTATATTTTTGCGCCACATTTAACCATAATAAACAACAAAATATGCGTTCAATAGCTTTCAGAGAAGCATTAAGAGAAGCGATGTCGGAAGAAATGAGAAGAGACGAGAATGTCTTTTTGATGGGAGAAGAGGTTGCCGAATATAATGGTGCGTATAAGGTGAGTCAGGGTATGCTGGCTGAATTTGGCGCAAAAAGAGTGATAGATACTCCTATTGCTGAGCTTGGATTTACGGCGATTGCTGTGGGTGCTGCTCAGAATGGATTGAAACCTATTGTAGAATTCATGACGTGGAACTTTGCAGTACTTCCACTGGATCAAATACTAAATACAGCATCGAAAATGCTGGCTATGAGTGGTGGTCAGATCAGTTGTCCTATAGTTTTCCGTGGTGGAAACGGTAGTGCTGGTCAGCTGGGTGCACAACACTCTACTGCATTTGAAAGTCTGTATGCTAATATTCCTGGATTGAAAGTAGTTTCTCCATCAAACGGATATGATGCTAAAGGATTATTGAAACAAGCTATTCGTTTTGAACCTGATCCTGTAATCTTCATGGAAAGTGAGGTGATGTACGGTGAAAAATGTGAAGTGCCTGAAGAAGAATACTACATTCCATTGGGAAAAGCTGATATTAAAAGAGCGGGTACCGATGTAACCATCGTATCATTCAACAAAATGATGAAGGTTGCTCTGGGTGCTGCTGCTGAACTGGAAAAAGAAGGTATCAGTGCTGAAGTTATTGATTTGAGAACTATCCGTCCATTGGACTGGCCTTGTATACTGGAGAGTATTAAGAAAACTAACCGTCTGGTGATTGTGGAAGAACAATGGCCATTTGCATCTGTAAGTTCTGAGATTACTTACCGTATTCAAAAAGAAGGTTTTGACTACCTAGATGCTCCGATACGCAGAATCTGTAGCGCTGATGCTCCGATGCACTATGCTCCGAACCTTGCTGCACTTGCTATTCCTGATGTGGAAAGAACGGTGAAGCTGGTGAAGGAAGTAATGTACCTTAAGAAATAATTTGATAATTTGATAATTTGATGATTTGATAATGAATACAAATACAAGGTACAGAGGCAGAAAGTAATACAAATACAAGGCAAGAGGCAAGGAGGCAATAGGCAAAGAGTAATATAAGGAACAAAGTAATACAGCCGAACGCTTAACGCTTAATGCTAAACGCTAATACAAATACAAATTAGCTGATTTGCTTATGTGCTGATTAATACTCAAATACAAAAAGCTTGTATATAAAAAAGCCCAACTTACATAGTTGGGCTTTTTTATTATTTATGGTTTTCTCGAATAAAAGTTATTAATCCGTGTGATTCACATTCTTTTCCTTCGCTTCTCCAAGTGCCATTTAATACAGAAACTTTTTCTCTATGAATAATTTTGAAATCAAATTTCTGAAAGCACATGGCTTTGTTGGTAGTATTCTTATTTAAAAATTTTACCTCTTCTAGATAAATTGAGTCTTGTTCAACCAGTTTATAGTTAACTAAACATTTAGCTGCATTTGCAGTGTCTTTATTTGAAGGACTGAATGAATTTTCTTCATTATTAAAGGTATAAGTATACATGTTATAGGTTGTATCATTTATTCGAACGATGTTTAATGACATTAATATCACTTTTTCTGGCATATAAATTCTCCCTTCCCATTTTCCTTCTAATGATTGAGCTATTCCAAAGTTAAAAGTGAAAGAGACCAGTAATAGAGTATAAACATGTTTTAATAAATTCTCCATATCACGTTATCGTTAATAATAAGTTTGAGTTTAGCTATTTAAATAATTTTTTTTTGGAGAAACGAAAATAATTATTTTGTAATTTATTTTCCACATACTTCATTTAGAACAAATACTTACTTTTTATTTTGTGAATAATAGTACATGTAAAGGTGGAACGTGGTTGCGTTATACTGCTACATTGAAATCTCTTAGGGCGTCGTTTAGACTGGTTTTAAGATCGGTGGAAGGTTTGCGCTGCCCTATTATTAATGCACAGTTGACATTGTATTCTCCTGCATTGAATTTCTTAGGATATGAACCAGGAATCACTACACTTCTTGCTGGTACACGTCCTCGATATTCGATAGGCTCTGGTCCGCTGACATCGATGATTTTTGTAGACTGGGTTAGCACAACATTGGCGCCGAGTACGGCTTCTTTTTCGACTTTAACGCCTTCGACTACAATACTTCTGCTACCAAGGAAACAACCGTCCTCGATGATTACAGGACTTGCCTGCAAAGGCTCGAGCACTCCACCAATACCTACGCCACCGCTAAGATGAACGTGCTTTCCTATTTGTGCACAGCTACCTACTGTAGCCCAAGTATCGACCATGGTACCCTCATCGACATAAGCACCTATATTTACGTAACTAGGCATTAAAACAACTCCTCTAGCAAGATAAGCGCCATAGCGAGCAACTGCGTGTGGCACGGCGCGTACGCCAAGCTCAGCATAGTTCTTCTTTAGTAACATTTTGTCATAAAATTCGAAAGGAGGCAGATCCCATGTTTGCATTGGCTGAATAGCAAAATACATCAGGATAGCCTGTTTTACCCACTCGTTTACTACCCAACCATCTTCGGTAGGGGAAGCGGTACGGAGGTGCCCTTTATCGGTAGCTTCGATAACCTGCTTTACTGCATCGGCAAATCTTTCTTCCTTTAGCAGGGCGCGATCATCCCAAGCTTTTAGTATCAGTTCTTTTAGTTCCATGGTGATTAATTTTTGCAAACTTAATGAATACAAGGCAAAGAGGCAAGGAGGCAATAGGCAAAGAGTAATACAAGGCACAAAGGCAACGAGGCACAAAGGCACAAAGTAATACAAATACAAGGCAAAAGGCAAAATTCGCGGAACGCAAAACGCTTAATGCTTAACGCTAATACTAATACAGGGCAGCTTGGCTCGGTATATTTCTTACTGTTTATTTATTCCAATTACAAACATTGATATCTATGAACTTATTCTTGTTATTGCTTTTATTGCTTTGAATACTTTACTATAAACCATTGAGAAAGCGGTGGATGACTTTGCTTATTTCTTCATATTCTAGAAGAAAGCCATCGTGGCCGAAAAGAGACTTAATGATTTCTACTTTTGCCTCCGGTATATGGCTGGCAATAAAATGCTGCTCGGAAGGAGGAAAGAGTATATCACTTTCTATACCGATGACCAGGCACTTAGCTTTGATGGATGCCAATGCAGCTTCGATAGAGTCGCGTTTCCTACCCACGTTATGTGTATCCATTGTCTTGGATAGAAAATAGTAACTAAAGGCATTGAATCTACGGGCCATTTTTTCGCCCTGATACTGCTGATATGTTTCGGCGCGGAAGACCATTTCGTCAACCGGTTTATTTTTTGTTTCGGCAGTAGCACCTTGCTGTGCTTCGGCATAAGTATGGTAGTTACGATAAGAAAGCAGTGCAATAGAACGAGCCACTTTCATACCATTTAATCCTGCTTCGGGATGTTTGTTTCTCCAGGTAAGATCGCTTTCGATACACATTCTCTGCGATGCGTTGAAAGCAATTCCCCATGGAGAATGGGCCGCATTGGTAGCTATTGGCACAATATGCTGGAACAATAAAGGATCGGAGATAGCCCATTCCAATAGTTGTTGTCCGCCCATGGAGCCACCAATTCCGAGATAAATTTTTTGTATATTTAAATGCTCCTGCAGGAGTTTGTAAGCCGTAATCATATCCCTTGTAGTAAACAAAGGAAAGTTGTGATAGAAAGGTTCGCCCGTTTCGGGATTTATATCCATTGGACCAATACTACCATAACAGCTACCTGGCATATTGACACAAACAATGAAATTTTTCTGAGGGTTAAAGAATTTATCTACCCCTACTAATCCGTGCCACCATTCCAGTGCATTGCTATTGGCAGAAAGGGCATGGAAAACCCAGATTATATTGGATTGATCTTCATTAATGGTTCCTGTAGTAGAATATTCCAGGTGAAAGCCTTTGATGATTTTACCACTTTCCAGTAAAAAATCTTTGTCGTATTTAAATATTTGATTCGTCAAACTATTAGTTGGTTTACTTTATAAAAAACGGTGAAGCTTTTACAGCTTGTGAAGGGGATACCCTTACTTAGAATGGTAATATATATAATGATGATGCCCTAGGGCATACAAGTGAAGAAAATGCAATGAATGTGCTGGAAGTTAGAAAA
>CANFLJ010000148.1 GCA_947447815.1 Chitinophagaceae bacterium
ATAAATCATTAGTTTTAATAACAAGTGTTTTAAAATATATTTATGGTAACAAGAAAACAGGATAAACAATTTCAAAAGATGCATGATCAATTATTACAGGTATATCATGTAAAAGAAGATATGCGTAGCGAAATTGTGTTGCTACCTGCCATGTTCGAGAAATTTTCCACTACTATAGAAACACAATATGAAACTAGAAAAGAACTGATTCCTATACTTGCTGATGGATTATCGCCTGATAGCAGTTTTCTGGAAGTATATTTACAAGAGTTAAACGTTTTTTTTGATAAGTCACTTTCTTATTTATCAAAGAATGTAGCCGTACATGATGAGGTGAAAAGAACGATGAGTGCTATGATAAAAGCAAGTAGAAGGTTGGGAATGGAGGATTTCACGATTCAGGATTCTACTTTATTGCTGGAAAAGTTATCAAAAAGAATTAATCGTATCGAAAAACGAATAGCTAAGTCCAAAGTAGGTTTGTCTACTATCAAAAAAGAGTTTACCACCTTACAGATACGATATCAATATTTAAATAACTAGTTTGGTTGAGAAATTGTACTTGATGAAATTAATTTAAGTATATGATTAAGTCCTGTTTTATGCAATTGAAGGAAGATTTCAATGGTTACTTTTCTGCTGAAGGTTAAGAAAATTCCCCACAATTCGTTTGTTAATTCCAAAAACACTATTTTTACCCTGATAAAAACTATACAATCAACATTGAAGAAAACAGTCTATATATTAATAGGGATAATGATGTTGCTTTCTGCGACTTCATTTTCGCAGGTTAATTATAGTTTTACTGCCGCTACTTCACCTTATCAGCCTATTTCAAATGGTACGGTAGTTACTCTCAGTAAATTCTTCCCTGATAATATCTCCGCTACAGACGAAGGATTTTCTAATAATGTTCCTTTAGGTTTTTCTTTTACTTATGGAAACGATCAAATTGTAAACAACATTAAAGTCTGTACCAATGGATTTGTAGTGTTGGGAAATGATTTTCAGGATGGATCCAATACTGCACAAGATGGCTATTATATCAATAATCTATTTGAAGGGCCTTGTTCATACAACTCCAATACAGGTTTAAATAAATCAGGTCATCTTGATCAACGCTCCCTAATTGCTCCTTTTTGGGGGGATCTGGATATAGAACAAAATACTAATCTTGTTTATCAGACTATAGGAAATGCTCCCAACAGAGTCTTTACATTGGAATGGAAGAATATTAAGTGGGATTATCAATGTACTGCCGCAGTTGGTTCATTTCAGTTGATAATACACGAAACTACCAATGTAATTGAATTTGCTTATCAGAATCTTCACGGTACGCCATCAGCTACAGCAAAAGCATCTATTGGTTTAACTTCTAAGGCTACTGGATACGGAAGTTTTATATCATTACAGGATAATTCAGCAAACCCTGTAAATAGTAAATTTCTGGAAGATAATAATATTGTTTCTTTTCCTGCTAGTAATTCGGTTTATCGTTTTGTGCCTCATGCTAAATTAATTAATAATCTGAGTATCAGTAATTTATATAGTCCAGGAACTATTTGTAAAAACGGAGAGTTTTATAGTTTCTGTGCTAAAGTGTTTAACCTTGGTCAACAGACTGCAGTGCATACTCCAGTTACTTTAACGGTTGTTGGTAATAACAGTTTTACGTCTACTCAGTATATTGAAAATCTTGCTCCAGGGAAATCAGCTTTAGTTGTTTTCGATGCATTTATGCCTGGTGTAATCAGTACAGATAATATAATTGTTACAGTACCATCAGATGAAGATAATACCGATAATACAATTAGTAAAAATATCAGTATTACCAATAATTCGTTGAACAACATATCTTTCGGTAATATACATTTTCAGGATAATGGAATTGGGAATAATGTACCAAGTGAGTTTACAACCCGATTTACTGCTCAGAATTTTAAAAGTATCAATCAGATTAGTTTGTACTTCAGTAATGAAACGAATAATGCTCCTTTTGATATTACCGTTTATGAAGCTGATGGACTGGATAATAAACCGGGTACCATATTATGGCAACAGAAAGGCCTAAGCTCACAACCGGGTTTAATGAATGTAAGTATTGCACCAGGTATTACGGTTCATGGCCAATATTTTATTGCTGTAACACAAACAGGTAATACTAATTTAAGTTATGCTTACGAAGCTGAATCTCCATTGGAGCCTAATTCATATTATTACCGAACTCCATTAAACAGCAACTGGATAGATATTTCTACAGAGAATAATAAGTATAAATTATTGATGGGTGTACAGTATGATAATACATTGCCAGTAACTTCTACCAGATTAACTGGATTTAAATTAGGAGAGAAGAATGTATTGAAATGGAATACTTATACAGAAGTAAATAATGATCATTTTATAATTGAGCGTTCCACCAACGGACATGAGTTTATTGCTTTAGCAACAGTAAATACACAAGCACCAATGGGAAATAGTACAGCAACAATTACTTATTCTTACACTGATGCTGGAACACCTCCTATAAATGCGTATTATCGTTTAAGGCAGGTAAACAAGCAATCGGTTTATGCCCTATCTGATGTTGTGATGCTTAAGGGAGAAGGTAAATTGCCATTTGAAGTGAATAATATATTCCCAAATCCGGTTCAGTCTGTATTAAAACTAAATTATACTGCACCTTCTGCAGGAAATAATACCCTGATTCTGGTGGATCCTGCAGGGAAAATGGTAAAACAATTAGTGTTTACTTCTACAGAAGGTGCTAATCAAAGACAGGTAGATGTATCTGAAATTGCTACTGGAACGTACTTTTTACAACTTTTAAGTGCATCGGGTAAATCCAATGTAATTAGTGTCATTAAAAAATAACTTCTTAGATTAACCTTCCTTTCATTACTTTTGCGCTCTTTTATTGAAATCATGCCGTAACATGACAATAATTTTGGATATACTCCAGTTATTATCCTGTAGGCGAATTAAACAATTAAATTCATGAAGCTTACACAATTCAAATTTGACCTTCCTTTAAATCTTATCGCTCAACATCCAACCAAGAGGAGAGAAGATAGCCGATTGATGGTTATTCACAGAAAGACAGGTGCTATTGAACACAAAACTTTCAAGGACATTATTGATTATTATGATGACAAAGATGTATTTGTAATCAATAATACAAAGGTTTTTCCCGCAAGAATGTATGGTAGAAAAGAAAAGACCGGTGCTAAGATTGAAGTTTTCTTATTAAGAGAATTAAGCAAAGCAAACCGTCTTTGGGATGTAATAGTTGATCCCGCAAGAAAGATACGTGTAGGAAACAAATTATATTTTGGAGAAACAGAAGATTTAGTAGCTGAAGTTATAGATAATACTACCAGCCGTGGTAGAACAATTCGTTTCCTTTGGGATGGTGATGAGGCTAGCTTTAAAGCTAAACTGGAAAGCATGGGAGAAACTCCATTGCCAAAATACATTAAAAGAAAACCAGATGAAACTGATAGAGAAAGATATCAGACTGTTTTTGCTAAACACGAAGGTGCTGTAGCTGCTCCTAATGCAGGATTGCATTTCAGTAGAGAGCTTATTAAGAAATGTGAGATAGTAGGGGTTCGTTTTGCAGAAGTTACATTACATACTGGTTTGGGTACATTCAGACCAATTGAAGTAGAAGACTTAAGCAAACATAAAATGGATGCAGAATATTACCATATTTCTGAAACAGCTTGTGGTATAGTAAATAAAGCTAAAGAAACTAATCATAGAGTATGTGCAATTGGTACTACAACTATGCGTACATTGGAAAGCAGTTTTACAGCAACCAAATTATTAAAACCAAGCGAAGGATGGACAAATCATTTTATTCATCCTCCATACGATTTTAATGTAGCTGATAGCTTAGTTACCAATTTCCATTTACCAAAAACAAGTTTATTGATTATGGCTTGTGCTTTTGCTGGATACGAGTTAATGATGGATTCTTATCAGGTAGCTATCAAAGAAAAATATCGTTTCTTTAGTTACGGTGATGCTATGTTAATCATCTAATTACTGCAGCCTTAATGGCGAATAATTATTTCCAGTTTAAGGGATTTAAAATACTACAAGAAGTCTGTGCAATGAAAGTTTGCACAGACTCTTGTTTATTTGGGGCATGGGTAAAAGATTATCTTTCAAATCAAGTAATAAATAGTATCCTAGATATAGGCACTGGAACGGGATTAATATCCCTAATGCTGGTTCAACAGTTTTCAGATGCTGTTTGTCATTCAATAGAAATAGATAAAGAAGCCTCTGAAGAAGCTTCCAAAAACTTTGCAAATAGCAAATGGGCCGGGCTGTTTACCGTATTTCATCAGGATTTTAAGGAATATAATCCAACTGTTAAGTATGATTTAATCATTAGTAATCCTCCTTTTTTCAAAAACCACTTAACCAGTTCTGATAAAAAAAGAAATGCGGCTATGCATAGTGACGATTTTTCCTTAACGGAGTTATTCAGTCGTTCCAGCAATATTGTAAATGATAATGGTTATCTGGCTTGCCTGATTCCTTATAACAGAACTGTGGAAACATTAGAAATACTAAAAACAACAGGATGGTTTGCTGAAAAAGTAACTTACGTAAAGCAAACCCCAACGCACGATTACTTTAGGACAATGCTAATTTGTAGAAAACAGACGTACACTAAAATAGAAGACGAAATAATCATTAAAGATAATCAACAATACACTGCGAAATTTAGCAAATTACTTCAGGATTATTATCTATTCTTATAAAACAAAATGGCCTTGTATCAGTTAAATACAAGACCATTTAAATTATTCTTTATAGTGAGTTTAAGAGAACAGTAGTATAAGCAATTGAGCCCCAAGTATTCTCAATAACATTGTTAATGGATATACTGTTGCATACGTAACAGAGGGAGCAGTGTCATTACCTGCCATTTGTGTAGCAAAAGCTAATGCAGGAGGATCTGTAGATGCACCAGCCAGAAGACCACATATCTCAAAATAGGTTTTCCGGAAAACGTATTTAGCCAGCAATCCAACTACAAACAATGGCACTAAAGTTATAACGGCTCCCATTTCCATCCATACAAGCCCTTTTCCAGAAGATATTACTTCTGCGAAATGTTTACCACTTATCAAGCCTACGCTTGTTAAAAAGAAGACGATGCCTATTTCTCTAAGCATTAGGTTGGCACTGTAAGTAGTATAATTATTAAGATAGAAAAGGTTACCAAACTGACTTAATAATAATGCTATAATCAATGGACCTCCTGCTAAGCCTAGTTTTACAGGAATAGGAATACCAGGGATAGCAAATGGAATACTACCAAATATGATACCTAAAACAATACCAATGAATATAGGTGCTAACTCTGGAGAGTCGAGACGCTTTAATGAATTTCCAAGTACCTTTTCAATAGAAGCAATTGATTCTTCAGAACCTACTACCGTTACTAAATCACCAATATGGAATATAGTAGTAGAATCGGCAATAAATTCAATACCTGCTCTGCTGATACGGGTTATTGTACAATCATCCTGATAAAG
>CANFLJ010000149.1 GCA_947447815.1 Chitinophagaceae bacterium
AATGGAAATAGTGCCAATGTAGTAAGCTGGACAGTAACGCCTAATGATAGTATTGCCATTGAAAAGGCTGGTGCTTATGCTACCTTCTACTTTACTACTCCTGGTACTTATACAGTAGTGGCTTCTGCCAATAGTAAACAAGCGAGCTATGAAGTAAAGGTGATCAATAAAACCTATAATAATACTGGTAGTAGTTTTGGTATTACAGCTTCGAAAATTGTAGGTGTTTCGTTGAATCAATGGGTTTACTTTAAAGTGAATAATGCTAATTCCAATAATATTGCCTGGTCTGCAAGTGGTGGTAATGCTTTTATAAACAAAGCAGCAGATAATCAATCAGCATATGTAAGTTTTTCGAGTGGAACGGCTTGTACTATAAATGTATCGGATACATTTAACACTCAAAGCAGGACTATATGGATAAACGATTCTACTACTAATGCTTCGGTGTTAACTGTTCCTTTTATTTTTAGTGATAAGCTACTTATTACACCTTCTGTAAGTACTGATTCGTCAGGGAATAAATCCTTGATACTATCTACTAAAACTACCTATAACTATCAAAGTAATACCGATCAGATTATCAATCTTACTACTGCAAAAAATGGTCATTATACAGTAAGTTTTGGAGGAGTGAATATGGCTGCTAAGCCTCAGGCAAATGCACTACCTGCAACCTGCATCAATATGTTTCAAAACATGACTGCAGGAACTTATCCCTTTACGGTAGATTATGGTAATGAGACTTTAAGTGGAAGTATTACGCTTAGTCAGGCTGGTGTGTTTACTTTCAACTGGGTAGCTAATAACTACGTTTCTATTTATCCCTTAACTGTTCAATAATAACCTTGGCAGAAGACCTTCACATATTACTGAAAGGCTGTATAGAATACAACCGAATGAGTCAGGAAAAATTGTACCGACAATTTTATCCTGCTTTATTTGTTTTGTGCAATAAGTTTTTTGATGATGAGCAGGATATCATTACAGCACTGAATAATGGTATGATGAAGGTGTTTAATAACATAGAAAAGTTTGATGCTAAAAAAGGAGATTTAGCAGGATGGATATATGTAGTAGTTCGTAATGCTGCAATATCGCATGTAAGAGAAAAACGAAAGCAGGTAGTAACGCAGGAAATAACGTCTGATCTACAAATTGAAAGTAGTATTAATCCTTTTAAAGATGTTCCAAATGAAACCGTCATTCATTTCTTGAATACGTTGAGTACTACAACCAGGGCCGTGTTTAATTTGTTTTATATAGAAGGCTATTTAATAAAAGAGATTGCAGTGAATCTGGACATGAAAGAAGGAACGGTGAAATGGCATTTGAATGAAGGGAGAAATAAACTAAAGCTAACATTTAATAATTCCGTAAACAGTAAAGTTTATGCACAATAATATTGATAACAACAAGGGGGGGAGTGTAGAAGAATCTGCTCCTTTTATTCCTTTTGAAACAGCATGGGCCAGCATAAAGCCTGTGCTTGATAAAGAGGAAGAGCGTAGAAAAAAGAAGAAGAGAAGATTCATTATTTTCTGGTTCTTCCTTATAGGCCTTGCTATTGGGTGGGGGGTAGTATTTGTAAGCAGCAAAAATGTTTTCTATTCCTCTGAAAAGCCAGGCATCAGCAATGGCAGCAATAAGAAGGCTTACCTTAATACTAATCATTCCGAAACAACCGGTAAAACACTGAATCATGACAGTTCTTCTACCAATAAAGCTATAGATAATTCAACACAAAACGGCGATATAAACAATGCTGCAACAGAAGAGCAAGTACAAAGTAATAATAATCAAACTGTAGATAAAAACGCTAGTCAACTTAAAGCTACTGTAAATAAGTCAGCCAATAAGGAGCAGTCTGTTGGTGCAAAAAACATTGCCTTAAATAAAATTAAAAAGGCTATAAAAAATACTCCTGATAAATTGATTGTTAAGAGTAATAAAGATGAAAATAATACGGAATTATCAAAGGCTAATCATGGAGTAAGTATTAGTAAACAGACTATGCATAAAGTTGCGGTAGCTAAAACATCTATAAAGGCTTCTGCTAAATTGAATGTAGATAAGGATAATATTACTGCAAAACAAAAAGGCCAAAATGATCTGTCGATAACTGCCTCTAAAATTGCCAAAAATAATGCTACACAACTAGGTGTAGATATGGATAGTAATACAGTAAATAAATATACTAATTCATTAGCTGATAATACTTCCCATATTGAAGCATCGAAAATTGCATCTACAGATTCTATTGCTACTATTGTTAAAATAGATTCGAATAAACTGGTAGTAGATTCGAATAAAAAAACTATTGCTAAAAAAGCTACAATAGATAACAAAAATAAATCCAAAAAGCCAATGGCGATAAGCTATGGTTTACAGTTTAATGTTCCATTTGGAGAAGGAGTCAATAATACGGATATCAATAGTCGTAGTCAACCTCTTGCTGTATTAATTCCGAGTATATGGGTGCGTAAAAACTTTGGGAGCAAACATAGTCTGTCATTTATGATTAATCCTTATTCATCATTTTATTTAAACAATAATGCCGTAACTGATTCCAGTTTTTATACTGTAACAATGATACAAGGGTCGAGAATTAGTAATGGTCCTGAGATTATAAAGTTCAAGGAATCAAATGCCTTTAATAAAGTGATTTCTATTGAAGCAACGCTTTTATATAATTACCAGTTAAGTTCTGCTTTTAAAGTTGGGTTAGGTATCAGTAATAACTGGATTCAAGGAGCACTGATGCAAAATAAGGTAGTTAAAAATTATAGTACAGTTACCAAGGATAGTTTGTATGGCATAGACCATGGCAGTAAGGAGTGGGGTTTTACCAATTCAACTTTTATGTTGGGTAAATTTGAAGTTCAATATCAATATAAAAAGCTGGCTATCGGGCTTAGTTTAAGTACTCTTTTGGGTAATCTTTTTATTGATAAGATAAAGAATGAGGCTACCCTTAATAAGAATTTATTTCTGCAGTGGACCATTAAGTAAGTCTGAGGTATTAAGTTGTACGTTTTAAGTAAACAGCCAATACAAATTCATACAGCTTCTTAATTAGTAAAAGTTCTATAGCAATAAATTTTGAATTTTATTTATTCAGATTATTTTGGGTTGACGGTGAATGCGACCCTGTATTTGTTTAAGTATTGAATGTATCAAATACTTTATTTATCAACAGGGATAGGATAACTTTTGTTTTACAATAAACGTCATGGTATTGCTAATCCTATACATTTGCCATGTTCTTGGTTTCCATTTCATAATGGAATTAAAAGGGAAATCCGGTGTGATTCCGGTGCTATCCCCGTAGCTGTAAAGTTGTATTCGTGAATCGAGAGTCGTGAACGTGAGTTATTACTCAAATTTTTACGCCTTAAGGCTAACGAAAAGACTGATGAAAATACGCCACTTTTAATGTATGTGAAAGCTGCATTATTGGGAAGGCTTCATCAGTTGCAATAAGCCAGAAGACCTGCCCGGAACAAATGTTTCATTCACGGCTTTCGGGTTGAAAAGCAAGGGTGCTATAAATGCTTCTGCAGGTGCGTTTATATTATTCTGTAGTCTTCTTTTTCCGCAAGCTCATTGTTAACCAATTAATTAAATACAATGAGTTCAAAAATTAAATCACTCATCATTGCAACAATTGCCTGTACGGCAATCAACGCACAAACTGATACCAGCGCTAAGGTATTGGACGAAGTAGTAGTAACTGCCAATAAGATTGCGCAGAAACAAAGCACTACCGGTAAAGTAATTTCTGTAATTAATAAAGCAGAAATCAGTAGGAGTCAAGGTAAGACATTAGGACAGTTATTGAATGATCAGGTAGGACTGGTTGTGAATGGCGCATTAAATACCAGTGGGTCAGTTCAAAGAGTATATACCCGTGGTGCGGGAAGTGGTATGACGCTGATACTTGTAGATGGAATTCCTGCTTATGATCCTTCGGACATCGATAATAATTTTGACTTGAATTTTATCCCTTTATCCAGCATCGAAAGAATAGAAATATGCAAAGGTGCTCAGTCTACCTTGTATGGTAGTGATGCTATAGGAGGGGTTATTAATATTATTACAACAAAGAATCTTCCTTCCAGAAAAATCAATACGGATGTTACACTTGCTGCTGGCAGTTTTGGTACTGCTAAGGCAGCAGTAAATGTATATGGTACGGTTAATAAATTCACTTATGATTTAGCCGCTGCTGGATTTAAAACGGATGGGTTTTCTTCGGCTTTTGATAGTAGTGGAAAGAAGAACTTTGATAATGATGGTTCTAAAATTGGTTCGGTAAATGCGAGTATTAAATATCAACGGAATAATCAACTTAGCGTAAAAGCATTTGGAAAGATAAGTTCTTATAATGCTGATATTGACTATAGTGCTTTTGTGGATAATGCAGACAAAATTAACAATCAGACCAAAGTAGCAGGAGTATCTTTTTCGTTGAAGAAGAATAATCTGCAAGAGAATGGATACTATCAATATAGTACTACCAGCCGACATTATGAATTGCTGCCTGGAGGTACCAATGATTATCAATCCATTAATCAGACTGCTGAATACTATGCCAGTTTTAAACTGATTAAGAACATTTCTATGCTGGCGGGAGGAGAATATAGATATAGCTCGATGAATAGTCTTTATCACGATCCTACCTGGGGTGATAGTCCTTTTAGTGATACAGCCTTCAAACAATACTCTGCATACTCTTCGCTGATGTATAAGAGCGATAAACTAAATATTGAACTGGGAGGTAGGTATAACAACCATTCCCGTTATGGCAACAACTATACGTACACCTTTAATCCATCCTATAAGTTCAATAATGAGTGGAGGATATTTGGTAGTATAGCTACTGCTTTTAAAGCCCCAAGTTTATATCAGTTATTTGATCAATGGTCTGGTAATAAAGATTTAAAACCACAAAAGAGTACTACTTATGAAGCAGGTATTCAGCATTCTCTGGATGACTTACAACAAAGAGTGGTTGTATTTTATAGAAATATAGAAGATGGAATTGACTACAATTATGGAACATATGCATACTTCAATTACAATACGCAGAAAGTAACCGGGTTGGAATATGAAGTAAACTATAAACCATCTGATGTGCTTTCTATTACGGCTAATTATACATTTTTATCTCCTCAGGAATCTAAGTTGAGTAGCCTTACTTCGAAAGATACTTCATATGATTATTCATTAAAAATTCCTGCGCATAGTTTTAATTTAACGGCAGGCTTCACTTTAAATGATCATTTGTATTTCAGAATGGGAACAAAATATGTTTCTACCCGATATGATTTTGGTGGGTATACATTATCTTCCTATATGCTGGTAAATGCATATGCCGAATATAAGTTTAATGCTAAAGTTAAACTGTTTGCTGATTTTCAGAATATGGGTAATGTGCCATTTTTTGATACAAGGGGGTACAACTCCTTGCCAAGATATTTTATGGGAGGGGTTTTGCTCAAGTTTTAGAATTACCGGTTATTTTAACT
>CANFLJ010000150.1 GCA_947447815.1 Chitinophagaceae bacterium
ACTAATAAAGTTAATTGCCAGTCTTTAAATGATACCTTATCGCTTGACTTACAAAAGGTGGAGAAAAGATTTATAGACAGCAACTTTTTACTGTTGGCTGCACATTATAATGTAGATGCACAAAAGGCATTGATAGAACAAGCTAAAGTATGGCAGAATCCTACATTGAACACCGACTTTATGCTGGGTGCTGATGGTAAGTTTTTTAACTATGGGAAATACGATGACGGTAAAGGGGGGCATTTTCTTGGTCAGTATTATATACAGGTACAGCAGCTGATTATGACTGCTGGTAAAAGAGGTAAATTGATCAATATGGCTACTACTAATGCCAAACTAAGTGAACTGCAAATGCAGGATGTACTTAGGAATCTTCGTTATCAATTACACCAGGACTATTATACTTTAGCACAGCAATTATCTTTATTACAATTGTATACTCAACAAGAGGTTCAGCTAGATAAGCTAATGACTGGGATGCAGGCACAACTTTCGATGGGGAATATTGCACAGAAAGATTTAGTTAGAATTAAAGCATTGTCTATTGCATTACAACAGGACAAGACAGATTTGCTGAAGTCGATAGCAGATACGCAGAATGATTTAAAGACTTTATTGCAAATAAAGAATACTAAAACTTTCATCAAACCAGCTGAAGAAGCCGCTGTATTCACCATGCAAAATGAAGGATTGGATAAATTAATTAATCAGGCAATTCAAAGTAATCCTAAATATCTGTTGCAGCAGACAACAAATACCTATCAACAACAGAATCTTGCCTATCAGAAAGCATTGAGAGCTCCAGATTTAACCTTCGGTCCAAACTTTGATAGAAACTCCAATTTTGCACCTAATTATGTAGGCTTGGGCGTGTCGCTTCCTTTGCCTGTTTTCAATAAGAATAAGGGTAATATAAAATCGGCTCAGTATAGTTTAAAGCAACAGGAAGCTATTACGCAGAATGCAGAAACGGAGTTGATAAACAATGTAAGTAACGCCTATGAGAAGTTATTGTTGACCGTGAAGCAGAATAGTGCCTCGCAACAATCGTTTTACAGTCAATATCAAACTATTTATAATAACATGTTGGATAGTTATCGTAAAAGAGAAATTAATCTGTTAGAGTTTTTAGATTTCTATAATGATTATACAGCTTCGCAACAAAGACTAATTCAGCAAAATCTGAACTTACATCTGGCAGAAGAAGAGCTTAAATATCAGGTAGGGAAATAAGTAAAAAGTAAAAAGGAAAAAGTAAAAAAGGAATAATACAAACTACAGTAGAACTATATAAAAAAGAGCCCCATTTAATCATATATTAAATGGGGCTCTCTCAATTTATTTATCTGTATTTGTATTAATCAGATAATCCGCAAATTTGCTAATTAATGTATTCTGTATTCATTAGCATATTAGCTAATTAGCACAGTAGCTAATTGATTATATGTGCATTCCTTTACTGATGTAGAATATAATTTTTTCTATCTCAGGGATACTTTCAAATAGGTCTCTGTAACTATTAATTACAAAGTATTTATCCTGAAAATGATCTATATGATATTTTGTATTGAAGGTATTTTCTACACCATATAATACTCTTGCCGGAATTGGAGATTCTATAGAGTATTCTGTTTCTCCGAAAGAAGATAAAATGCCTGCTCCATAAGCTTTTACTTTTTTGTCTTCATGTATCAATCCAAATTCTACCGTAAACCAGTATAGTCGGCCTAATAATTCAATAATCCAGTCATCATCAATATGTTCCAATGCTATACCTGCCAGTAATTCCAGGAAGGTACAAAAGTCTTTATTAGTTAATAATGGAATATGTCCAAATACATCATGAAACATATCAGGCTCTTCCAGATAATCCAGTTGACTCATCTTTCTTAACCAGGTAGTAGCACAAAACTCTTTTCTATGAAGATGTTCGAAGAACGGTTTCTTGTCTATCAGTCCTGGAACTACATATATCTTCCAGCCTGTAGCCTTTTCCAGTCTTTCGTTTACTTCGTCGAAGTTGGGTATTCTCTTGGCTTCAAAACCACATACTTCCATTCCTTTAATCACCGCTTTAGAAGCATATTTATTAATCCTTTCCATCTGACGGGTATATAATGTTTCCCATACCAGATGATCTTCTGTAGTGTATAAATGATAATCCTGTTTCATACTTAATAGTTCTTTTCTATAATAATTTTGGTAGTTGCAAGCAAACAACTGTTAGCAATTATAGGGAAAATATATTCACCACAAACAAAAAGGGAAAAACTTTTTTCAAAGTTCTTCCCTTTTCGACGTTAGTTATTAGAAAATATCAATAAAAATAGACCTGTTAGCATTAAGATCTGATTTTAACTTTATAATTTTTACTTTTTAATTTCTAAGCTTCCTGTAAGAATGGATAGCCATAATGAGTAGGAGGGTTGAAGGTTTCTTTAACCGTTCTGGCACTTAACCAACGGTAAAGATTCAACATGCTTCCTGCCTTATCATTGGTACCACTAGCTCTGGCACCACCAAATGGTTGTTGACCTACTACCGCGCCAGTTGGTTTATCATTAATATAAAAATTGCCCGCAGCATTTCTTAATGCATGAGAAGCTTTTTCGATAGACTGACGATCATTGGATATTATAGAACCTGTTAATGCATATGGAGATGTATTATCTACTAATGTAAGTACGCCATCAAAATCGTTTTCATCATAAACATAGATGGTTAATACTGGCCCAAAAATTTCTTCACAGATACTCTTGTAATCTGATTTCTTAGCTTCAATTACAGTAGGTTGAATAAAGAATCCCTCCGTTTTATCATAGTTGCCACCGGCTACTATTTCAGCATCAGCACTGGCTTTTGCATCTTCGATATAAGATACGATATTATCAAAACTTTTTTCATCAATTACGGCATTGATAAAATTGGTGAAGTCTTCCGTAGTACCCATTTTGAAGGAGTTGATTCCATCAACCATTTTAGCTTTAATACTTGCTGCTAAGTTGGATGGAATATACGCTCTTGAGGCAGCAGAACATTTTTGTCCCTGGTACTCAAATGCACCTCTTAATAAAGCAGTAGCAGAAACATCGGCGTCGGCAGAAGGGTGAATAACCACAAAGTCTTTACCGCCAGTTTCTCCAACAATTCTTGGATAAGATTTATAGTGATTCATATTCTTGCCAATAGTCTCCCACATATTATTGAAAACACCCGTAGAACCTGTGAAGTGAACCCCAGCAAACTCTCTGTGGTTAAAACATATTTTACCAATGGTTGGTCCATCTACAAATATTAAATTGATAACGCCATCCGGTAGACCAGCTTCTTTCAGAATACGCATAAACATCTGAGCTGAGTATACCTGTGTATTGGCACATTTCCAAACTACAACATTGCCACACATAGCAGCACTGGTTGGTAGATTTCCTCCAATAGCAGTGAAGTTGAATGGAGTAACTGCTAATACAAATCCTTCCAAAGGACGGTACTCACTTCTGTTGTGCATACCATCGCCACTAATAGGTTGCTGTTTATATATTTCGCTCAGAAAGTGAACATTAAAACGAAGAAAGTCAATTAACTCACAAGCACTATCTATCTCTGCCTGATATACGTTTTTACTTTGTCCAAGCATAGTTGTTCCATTCATAAAGGAACGGTATTTTGTAGCAATCAGGTTGGCTGCTTTAAGAAAGATAGCGGCTCTGTTTTCCCAGCTCATATTGCTCCAGCTTTCTTTTGCAGTCAAAGCAGCATTGATAGCCATTTGTACATGGGATGCATCGCCTTTATGAAAATAGCCCAGTACGTGTTTTCTTTCATGTGGTGGGTTTATAGCCACCTTGATATCAGTGCGAACTTCTTTGTTGCCAATATACATTGGCACATCTACCGTTTGCGACTTTAATAAAGCGAGCGTTTTCTTTATCTCTGCCTTTTCTTTACTTCCGGGAGCATAATTTAAGACAGGTTCGTTAACAGGTAACGGATAAGAGAAATATCCAGTATTCATATTCTGAGTAATTTATTAAACGCAAATTAATGGTTAAAAGGACAAATAAAGAAATTGGATAATTATTAGAGCTGATATTAGATGTTTTTCAATCATAAAAGGTGTTGTAAAGTAATAAATCATTCAATTCAGCTCTATTTTGAGGGGTAGTAACATTAATATAATGCCTTATTTCCTGTTCATCTCCCTATATTCGCGGCCACATGAGGAAAATAGAGCAATATAGAAGACTACTGGAAGTAACTAAAGACGCCGAATTAAAAGAGTTAAAATCAGTATACAGAAACTTAATGAAAGAAGTGCATCCTGATAAATTTCAGGAAGATGCAGAGAAGTTAGCAGCTGAAGAAAAGAGTAAGAAAATTATTGAAGCATACCACTTTCTGGTAAGCATTGCCCCTGAAACAATTGAGGCATGCGCTGAACAATATAATCAGACCCTTACCTTATCTGCTATTGATGATTTTGAATATAAGTCAGAAACGTTGACTATCAAGTTTTCTGATGGTTCAAACTACGAGTACTTTGGGGTGCCTAAATCGGTGTATGTAAAGCTGGTAAACGCTCCATCGCCTGCAAGATTTTTACGTAGACATATCAGTACTGAGTTTGTATACAGAAGTGTAAGCAAGCTGGTAACAGCATAAAACGTTCAAGACGTTCAACGTTTAATCGTTTAAGGTAAATACAGAATACATTGGTCAATTTGATTAATTGTATTCTGTATTTTTTTAGCACATTATCACAAAAGCTAATCAGCTATTGGGGCAAGTTTTCTTTCGTCTCTTGTACCTGCGTATAATTCATATTCCAATAATCTGCAATCTATTGTACTGGTGTAGAATTCTATTCTTCTTTTGGCTTTAAGTCCAATCTTTTTTGCTAACTCCAAATTGCCGGTAAAGATGTAACCAAACATTCCGCCGCAGCGTTGTTTCATAAAGTCGCCAATACGCTTGTAGGTTCCTTCCAGTTCATCAATTTCTCCCAGTCGTTCGCCATATTCAGGATTCATGAATACTACGCCTTTATCTGTGTCGGGAATAGGCGTAAGGGCAAAGTCGCAAACGGAGAAGGAAATCAGATTAACTACCCCTGCGGCTATTGCATTCTTCTTTGCATTTTCGATAGCTTTCAGATCGTAATCTGAAGCAAATATCTTTAAGTTGGGGACTTCTATAATTTGTTGTTCCAGTAAGGCATCTTCGGTTTGATATATTGATTCATCATAACCTTCCAAGTGCATAAATGCCCAGTTGGTTCGGAATAGTCCTGGTCTTCTGTTTGTAGCTATTAAAGCAGCTTCTATGGCAATAGTTCCTGAGCCACACATCGGATTGATAAAAGGAGAAATTCTATCCCACTGAGAAGCATAAATGGTAGCCGCTGCCAGTGATTCCAGCATTGGTGCCAAGCCTGGTATTTTACGATAACCATG